>JAUVJV010000105.1 GCA_030592245.1 Candidatus Eiseniibacteriota bacterium | reverse complement strand
CCCGCCTATATCAGTTGCAGGTTGTGACGCCCTGTCTGACCTCATCCTCTGACCATGCTCGCCCCGCAGGACGGGCAGGTCATCCGGTTGCAGGGGTTCCCCGGCGCATGAGGGACTCTGTGCCCGCAAGACGGGCAGACACAGCTTCCGCCGCCGCCCGCACCGCCGCCGCCACCCGCACCGCCGCCGCCGCCACCCGCACCGCCGCCGCCGCCACCACCACGACCACCACCGCCACCACCACCGCCGGCACCACCACGTCCCATTCCGCGGCCCGTGCCGCCTCCTCGCCTGCCTGTGAGTGGCCCTTCACCACGCGGGCCGGTCCTGTCTCTTCCGGGCATCTGAGCTACCTCCTGACTGCGGTGGATCACCACCGCCCACAACGGCCATTCCTCCGGCCGAGGCCGGAACCCCAAACACCTGTCAACCAGTATGGAAATGCAATGCGGCCCCGGGCGATCAAGACATGAAAGGGAATCGTCGCGGGAATCGCCGCGGGAACAGCCGGTCGAGGCCTCACCGCCGATTTGCCCACCTGCAGGACGCAGTACCCCCGCCCCTTGCCACTCAGGGGTCCTTGCCTCCGCGGACCGGTTCCATCAAATCCGGGCATGTCTGCACCGTGGGTCAGGGACCCGTTTCAACATCCTCATCACTCCTCAGCCGATGCGGTTTCAATCTCGGTCAACCGGCTCTTGATGGTAGTCAGCTGCTCCTCGAGGTAGGCGAGCTCACTCTGAAGGAATGATCTCTCATCCGGGGCCGCAGCTGCCGGGGACACTGATCCACCCCAGTAGGGAGCCGGGCCATAGTAGGGAGCCGGGCCATATGAGAAACCTGCTCTCCACCCCCGGCCCCGGCCAGCACCGAAAGCCCGTCCACGTCCGCCACCAAAAGCGCGCCCACGTCCGCCACCCCAGGGTATTCCGCCACGCCCGACGCCATAACCGACTCCGGGTGCGTACCCCGACGGTGAGCCACCTGCGCCCGGAGCACAGAAGCCAAAACCACCACCCGTCCTGCTCCCCAATCCCGCCGGACCCGTTCCGTCAAATCCAGGCATGTTCAACCTCCTTTGTATTATGACCTTATCTCAACAATCGTGTACCTTTTCTCACACCCACCAGAGAGCATCATCTGTGCCACATTCAGCGAGACAAGATACCCTCTTATCTGCTGATATATCAAAGAGTTACATGAAAAGAGTCAAAGGAGGGACTTTGAGCAGCCGAAATATCCGTGTCAAAATGAGACATCTATTTCATAATGATACTGTTCGGCTTGTTTTCGGCATCCCATGAGCAAGGTTGGGGAGGCGGTGTGGAGTGGCAAGATGCCCCCTACCGGGGATCCTCTTCTCCTGGCCGGCGCCCCCTTCTCGGCCTTCCGGCACTGCGCCAGCTATGCCTGTGACCGGTGCAAATACTCCTCGTTCCATATCCTCTCAGTGAGCCGGCTCAGCTCCTCGTCATATTCTCTCAGCGCGGCATAATAGTCATCAGATTCCAGGATCTCAGCAGCACTCTTGTTCTCGGGTTTTGCATCCGGTGACAGAATTAATTTCCTGAAGCATTCGTAATGATCTCTTATGGAACAGGGCATTAACCAGTTTGCCGGTCTCTTCAAATCACGCAGCCCATATTCGTCCTGCCAGTCGCGCCCGTTTTTCATGAAACGGGAGAACAATGCGTCGGCAATTGTTCCGCCATTCCTGTAGAGTTCATGAATATTGTCAGCGTAATAGGGAATGAAAACACACGGCGTGATGTTGCCATTCCAGTCAACATAGATGTATCCGCCATCTCTGCCATAAGCAATGCACCCATTGGACAGGACTCCGCTATTCCAAAAATCTGCCACGCAGTACTTGTTGGCATTGAGCATTCTCTCCCACATTCTATAAAGATCAACACGCTTTTCCGGCGTGACCATCAGATCCAGAGTCTGTCTTCCTCTACCAATCGGCATCAGCTGGAACTGCCACATATAGGTGATGCCTTGCTCACCGAAGAAGAAGTCATAGAAGTTATCCGTCAGGAGCAAGTCCACATTCCGGTCTGTTGCCGTCACAGATACACCAAAAGGCACCCCGGCGTGCCTCAGATTCCCGAAGGCATCCAGTATCTTCCGATATGTACCCTCGCCCCTTCTCTCATCTGTTTCCCTTTCAAAACCCTCAACCGAGATAGCGGGTGTGACGTTTCCCAAATCGCTCAATTCCTCGGCCAGTTGCGGAGTTATCAGGGTGCCATTCGTATACACGTGAAAGAACATATCGCTGTACTTCCTGAATATGTCCAGGAGGGTCTTGCCCGCATCCCGATACATGAGCGGCTCACCACCACTGATCGTGATGAACCTAATCCCAAAGATGTCATGAACCTCACTCACTATCCTGTCCATGACGGAATAGGAAAGGGTCGCCGCCGTGCTCGCTGTTGAGCCGGCGTAACATCCCTTGCATTGGAGATTACACCTTTGGGTCGGAGACAAGACAATAAATGAAGGAGGCCTTATATGGTACTTCTCTTCGAATCCGCGAACCTGTGCCCGGCGTGCTCCCGTATTGCCGAAGAGGCAGTTCTGAACGAACACTTCGATGAGTCTGCTGATTACACTCTTTGATATGTACCCTTTCTCCATATTCCTGACGGCAGAGTGGAGCATCGCCACCAGGAACTCGTATTTCTTCTCCTGCACGCTCCGGAGGTTCTCCGAATCCTCCTCGACGAGCGCCTTGTGAAGATAGTGATCGAGTCTCCCGGTCAACCACCGACGCAGATGGCTATGCCCACTCATCTTTGTCAGCGTCCCGATTACAAACTTCCGACGCTCCTCTTCCAGCCTGCTTCTCAGGCCTTCTCTTGAGCTGGCTGACTCTTTCCCTGCGGTTCCGCGCACTTGCCCGGCTGGCTCGGTGATACGCTCAATGCCGGATGCGTCATCTGCGGGGATCTGCTGACTGTCATCGCCAAAGGTGTCTGGTTCTCCTGTAGGCACAGAGATCACCCCCTCGCCAGAACAGAGTAGCATCATCCACGGGTTGCGTCAAGAATTCCGGGGCCAACGCGGGAGATCCGGGTAATGTAAAGAACTGTGTGTAAATTCGATGGCAATCCTTCCTATCGGTCACTCTACGCCGCCTTGGTGAAGTAGTTGCCTATAGGCTCAATCCACTTCTTCATGTGGTCCCACTTGGCATTGAAGTAGTAGAACTGGCTCAGGACTATCCGACTGCAACTCTTTGAGTTCTGGAAATAGCCCATCACCTTGAGTCTCCGCCTGATCTCCTTGAAACTGCGCTCTATCACATTGGTGGTGCGTATCACCTTATGGAAAGAAGGGTCGAACTCGAAAAAGGGTATCAGCCGGTGAAAGTCACGCTCCAGACAGGCAACTCCCTTAGGATTCATCTCTTGCCACCGGCGCTTCCACTTCCTGAACAGGCCTGCCGCCTTCCTGGCCGTCCCTGCGTACATGATCCCCGCCGCCTCGGCAAGGAAGGCCTCCACATCACGCCTCGGACCATAGCGAGCCAGATTGCGTAACTTGTGGACCCAGCACAACTGGTGAGGCACCAGGGGATACACATCGTCCAGCGCTGCCCACAGGCCCGCCGCTCCATCCACGATGATCAACTCCAGTGAGCGGCCTGCCAAACCTCGTACCTGAAGATTCTCAAGGAACGACCGCCAGGTAGCCTGGCTCTCCCGCTTGCCGATCATGAAACTCAAGAGCCGACGGCTTCCGTCACGCCTTATACCATAAGCTACGAGGATCAGACGTCGCTTGGCCTTCAACTCATAACGGATCCGTACACTCAGGGCGTCAAGATACAGAAACGCATACTCATCCCCTATGGGCTCATTCTCGAAACGCTTCACCTCGGAGTCCAACTGCTTCGTGACCTGAGATACATAGCCGGCTGAGACTCCATCTCCACATAGGGCATCAAGTACATCTCGTACTTTCCGCGTAGAGACGCCCTTCAGATACATCTCCTTGATCCCCTTGTCCACCACCTTGTGAACCCGCTTGTAACGATCAAAGACCCCCGGCTCATAGCCCCCTTCTCGTGGCCTCGGAACCTTAAGATCCACCACCCCGACACTCGTGAGAAGCCGCCGAGGCCGGAACCCATTACGACGCCCTCGCCGGCTCGCGCTGCGCTCATAGCGATCCGCTCCTAAATACGCCTCCAGATCCAGCCGCATGATGCCCTCAAAGGCCTCCTTCACCAGATGACGGCACGCGCCATTGAAGTCCTCAGAAAACATCTTCTTGACTTCCTCCAGATCCACTGATAAATTGTGTTTCGTAAAGTCTAATTCTTGCATGGTGTGTCCCTCCTTTCTAGTCCGCAGACTGTCTGGAAGGATACACCATCTCTTTTCTCACCAATACCCTTCTACACACTCCTTTTTACATTACCTCTCAGGTGTCGACGCGCGAGTTGCTCTTTACAACGCCGGGCTCGAAGAGTAAACTTGCTCTCAAACATAACGGCTATTGGTCGGCCATTGTTGTCCTATATGATCATAGGAGTCAGGACAATCCGTGTAGATTCAGGAGTCGGCTATGAATAAGAGATGGCGATCTATTCCTGCTGTCGCATGCCTTGTTGTCACATCAGTCCTGGTCTTGCCAACCCAAGACATTCTGGCAGAGAGTAAGAACGATGTGACCATCGGCATCGTGCACGATGGTCTTGCAAGGCACCCAGATGTGTTCTTTGGCGATCTTGAGAATGAGCTTACGGCACTGCTGGGTTCCAGATACAACGTCCAGCTTCCTCCGGACAGGATTCTGGATGCTGAATGGTCGGCGGAAAATGCCACCGCATACTATGCCCGCTTGATGGAAGACAGACAGGTCGATATTGTACTGGGTTTCGGCCCTCTTGCGGGAACCGTGATTGCAAAGGCGCAAGTCTATCCAAAGCCTGTTATCATTGTCGGGATACTCGATCCGGAGCTTCAGAGCATCAGGCTAGTGGGTAAGAATATCTCCAATGTTCACAATCTTACATATCTGCTCTTCAACCGTTCGATCGCAAGGGATTTAAAGACATTCTACCGGGTATATCCGTACAAGAAGGTCGGAATTGTGTTTCATGGCAGCCTTCTCGATCTTATTCCCCTTGAGAACGACAACCTCAGGAATGTGATGGCAGAGACCGGGTCAGAGTTTGTGCCACTTCCCGTCAGAGAGGGCATTGAAGATGTCTTGAGTTCTCTAGATGGAGTTGATGCGATTTACCTTGGTTACCTGGAGCAGTTTGAGGGCGACGAGAAGGTCCACCTGATCGACGAGCTTAATGCTAGAGGCATCCCCACCTTCGGCTTTTCAAGGCGCGATGTTAACCAAGGAGCACTGGCAGGGACTATGCCCGAGGAAAATCTGCCTAAGATCTGGCGGCGCATTGCGCTTAATGTGGAGTCGATTCTCGAGGGAGAGGATGCTGCCGATCTTCCCGTCACTTTCAGCTTTGAGCAGAAGATCGCGATCAATATGGAAACTGCACGCAAGATCGGTTTCTCGCCCAAGTTCACCATCCTCTCCGAAGCGGAATTGATCAATAGATACGTTGTGCCTACGGACCGCGTATTGAGTCTGGTAGACGTAATGCGGGAAGCCATGACCGCCAGTCTTGAGCTCGAAATTGAGGCCGCCGGCGTCAGATCTGCCGAGAAGGACGTATCCCTGGCACGCACCAATCTGCTTCCCTCGCTCACCCTGGGTGCTGCGGGTGTTAAGATCGGTGAGGAGCAGGCGGCTGGCTCTATGGGACAGCAGGCCGAGCGGACGATCAGCGCGGCCGCAACTGTCGAACAGGTAGTCTTTTCCGAGCGGGCGATCGGGAACGTTGCCATCCAGAAGCATCTCAGGTTGGCATCCGAATATGGCTATGGCCAAGTCAAGCTGAACGTGATACTGAATGCGGCAACAGCGTATTTCGATGTCCTGAGCGCGCAGACCGCACTCAAGATCCAGGAGGACAATATCAGGCTGACCGAGCGCAATCTGGAAGTTTCAAAACAGAGGGAGGCGGTTGGTCACTCGGGCCCGTCCGATGTCTACCGCTGGGAAAGCAGCCTGGCAACGGCAACCACAAACCTGTTGGCCGCAGAGCAGAATGTGACATTGGCCAAGATCCAGTTGAATCAACTGCTCAACCGTCCCTTGGATGAGGCTTTCATCGTCCAGGAAGCCACGTTGACCGACAGCGTATATCTCAGTTACCTCACCGCGGCGAGAGAATTTGTGGACAACCCTCGATCACTCGAGATATATACGAACTTCCTAATTGCGGAGACCCTCCACAATTCGCCCGAGATTCAGGAGCTGGATGCCAGCATAGCCGCCCTTGAAAGATCTCTAACCTCGTATAGACTGAGACCCTTTCTACCCAGCATTGGCCTTGGGGCCGAGGCCCGGCGCATCGCCGACCGTAGCGGGGCCGGCTCTGATGTTCCGGGAACGGACCCCGTGGATGACACGTGGAATGTCAGCATTGTCGCTTCCCTGCCACTCTTCGAAGGTGGAAGCAACCGTGTAAACGCGCAGCAGACAAAGATCAATATCGACCAGCTGAAGTCTCGGCGGGAGCAGTTGGCCCAAGTCGTGGAATTGAACCTGAGAGCAGCCATCCTCCAGACCTCCGTGAAGGTGGTTAACCTCGAATCCTCCCAGAGGTCGGCTGATTTTGCTGGCAGGAGTTTGGAGCTGGTTCAGGATGCCTACTCGCGCGGTAGCGTATCAATCGTAGAACTCATAGATGCACAGAATGCCGCTTTGAACGCCGAATCGGCTGAGCTAAACTCCGTCTATGAGCTCTTAACCAGCCTGTTAAAGACCGAGAGAGCCGTGGGCAGATTCACTTTGCTCGGCTCGCCTGAGGAACGCGAGGACTTCAGGAGACGCAGCCGAGCCTATTTCGATGAACATGTGGAATGAGGGTTCGCAGCCAGCAGTCTAATTGATAAGTGAGTATGAGGCATTCCAGAACGCCGAGGTGACATTTGCGATGAACAGACGGAAACGCTTGGCCACGTTTTTGACAATTCTAACTGCCCTCTGCATTCCTTCATGTGGTGAGGAACAAGCGGAGCAAGAGGTGATCCGGCCAGTGCGGTATCAACAAGTCTTCCTGGCGGGTGGCGAGCAGACGCGAACATTCTCCGGGATATCAAAGGCTGGGACGGAAGCAGACCTAAGCTTCAGAGTTGGCGGAAACGTACGCAGCATAAATGTGAAGGTCGGCAACACGAT
>JAUVJV010000329.1 GCA_030592245.1 Candidatus Eiseniibacteriota bacterium | reverse complement strand
CTCGGTACTTGCGCACGAGCTTTCCCATTCCTTCATTGCGATCAGGAACGGGCTGCCGATCAAGAAGATCACGCTCTTCATATTCGGCGGTGTTGCCCACATGGAGAGGGAACCGCAAACTCCCGGAGTCGAATTCAAGATGGCGATCGCCGGTCCCATAATGAGCATCTGCAGTGCCGCCGTGGCCGGGCTGGTGAGATTTGGGCTCCTTGGCGGCAACCCCACCGGCGCAGCCGCCCTGATAACGGAATACGCCTTCTACGCCAACGCGGTCCTGGCATGCTTCAACCTGGTGCCGGGATTCCCGCTCGATGGGGGCAGGGTCTTGAGGGCGCTTCTCTGGAAGGTAACGCGTAACTATGTGAAATCCACCGTGGTGGCCTCGGGAGTGGGGCGCGCTTTCGGCCTGCTCCTGGTTTTTTCGGGAGTGACCGCGGCCATCGCCTATGAGAGCCCGGCGTTTCTCTGGCCCGTCCTCGTAGGGGTGTTCATAGAGAGGCTTGCCCACTTGAGCGCAGTCCGGGTCAGGCGAATGCATCCGAGGATGCCGCTTGAGCGTGGTATCCGCTTCGCATCCTTCACCGCTACTCCACGCCCGGTCTTCTACCGGGACAGGGAGCCTCCCCCGAAGACGGTCAAATAGCCCGCGGGACTTATTGTTATTCCGCTGAGCGGGGCCGGACTTGAAGCTTCGTGGGCAATGAACAAGGGAGAGCGCCGGACAGGTCCCTTGAGGGTTACTCGCCGCTGATCAGCCGCTGCCGATCAGCCCCCGGCGATGGTCATCTCGTCTATGACGAAGGTGGGAGAACCCATCCTGCCGAAGAACCTCAGGTCCGAGGCCACCGCCCGGATGCCGCCCAGCATGTCGAGCAGGTTTCCGGCAACAGTTATGCCATCCACGGGGTGGGTGATCTTGCCGTTCTCAATCCAGAGACCTTCGGCTCCCCGGGAGTAATCCCCGGTCGTCACGTTTACCCCGAAGCCGAGAAGATTGGTAACCAGGATACCCTTCTTGACCGTCCCGATCACGTCGTCCCGCGACTCCTTTCCGGGTATGAGGTAGAAGTTGTTGGCTCCGATTTCGGGGATGGACGAGAAACCGCGCCTCGCATTGCCGGTGGATTCCGTCCCGCTCTTCCTGGCGGACCGCGAATCGTAGAAATAGGACTTCACGGTGCCCTTATCGATCGCGAGAGTACGCCGGGTTGACATGCCCTCGGCGTCAAATGGGCGGGACCCCGTGTGCCTGGGCATCCGCCCGTCATCGACAAAGGTAGCGCAATTCGATCCCACCTTCTTGCCCTGGCGTCCCTTGAGGAACGACATCCCTCTTAAGATGTTCTCACTGTCAAGCGCCTGGAATATCTCCGCCACAACCTCGCCACCCGTGCGGGAGTCGAAGACGACGCTGGCCTTCTGCGTCGGCACCGTTTTTGCGCCCATCATGGCGATCGCCCGTTGTGCGGCCCTTGCTCCCACGGCGGCCGGCGATTCAAGATCGGAGAGAAAGCGCTCGGAGGTAAGCCAGATCCCCATCCTTCGCTCGCCCTTCTGCTCCGCAACGGGGATGCATGTCAGATCGAAGTGGGTCGCGTCATAGTGGATCGGGTCTGACCCCGAACGTGCCAGAATAACCGTTCCCTGAACGTCGCTGTAGGACGTCCCATAGGTATACTTGATTTGCTTGTCCTGGCCATACGCCGCCTTTTCACAGGCCAGCGCCATTTCGGTTTTCTCCGAAAGCGGTATCTCTTTTATGACCGGGTCGTTTATCTCGAGGTCGACCTCATCGATTGGGCCAAACTCGGGTACTCCCGAGTCGGGATCGGGAGTTGATGTCTCGGCGAAGGCCCTGGAGCGATCGATCAGGCCATCTATGGAGGAGGGAGAAAAGTCGGTCGTGAAACCGAAGCCGAGGCTCTTCTTCAGGAAGAACCTTATCCCCATTCCTGCGAAGCTCGCGCGCTCAATGCTCTCGACCTCGCCCGATCTTACCTTGATGGTGAGCTCGGTACCGGCCTCGATGAAGCAGTCGCACTCGTCGGCGCCGCGCTCGGTGGCCTTCCGGGTCACGTCGGCGGCGAGCTCGAGGTAGTCCGGGCTCAAGACTTGGTTCCTCCCACGGTGATCTCCGAGACCTTCAGGGTCGGGACGCCGTTGCCCACCGGGGCCGCCTGGCCGGCCTTGCCGCAAGTGCCGCCGCCGGAGTCCATGATAAAATCGTTTCCTATCATTTCTATCTTTTTCAAGATTTCCGCACCGTTGCCGATGAGATTGGCTCCCCGCACCGGCGGACCAACCTTGCCGGCCTTTATGAGATAGCCTTCGACCACCTCGAAGACGAAATTCCCGCTCGCGATGTCCACCTGGCCGCCGCCAATGCGCTTTGCATAGAACCCATCTGCGACCGAGGCTATTATCTCCTCCGGTTCCTTATCGCCCCCGAGCATGAACGTATTGGTCATCCTTACCACCGGCATGTACTTATAAGATTGCCTTCGTCCGTTTCCGGTGGAATCCACGCCCATCAGCTCCGCGTTCAGCCTGTCGAAAAGGTATCCCCTGAGAATGCCGTTTTCTATCAGCACGGTACGCTGCCCCGGGGTTCCCTCATCATCGACGTTGATCGTTACGCGCATCCCCGGAAGCGTCGCATCGTCCACGATGGTGCAGTTCTCGGCCGCGATTTTCTCGCCGAGCCGGCCCGTGAAGAGCGAGGTTTCCTTCCTTATGAAATCACCCTCGAAGCCGTGACCGATCGCCTCGTGGAGCAGGACACCGCCCCTGCCATTTCCCAAAACGAGCGGCATCTTGCCGGCCGGGGCCTCCTCGGCATCGAGCAGGCGAATCGCCTGTCGGGCAGCGTCCCGGGCGCAGCTTTCGGGGGACTCGTCTGAGAAGATCTCGTAGCCCCTGGTTCCGCTCATGGAACGGAATCCCCGCTGTCTCATGCCTTGATCCTCGGCCACCGTCGTGATTCTCAAAGTCGTTATGATCTGCCTGTCAGTCACGTAGATGCCTTCTGAATTTGCGATGAGGAAACTCTTGTCGGTATCATAGAGTCCGACGAGAACGGCATCTATGCGCGGGTCGTACTGGCGGGCTCCGCCGTCGGCCGCCCTTGCTGTCTCGATCTTCTTCGCGGCTTCTATCTCGATGGGGAAGACCTGAGGAACCGAGTAGGCCTTTGCCCGGGAGATATCACTCAGATTGACCGCAGGTATCTCGCCGCCCTTTGCGGCTATCTCGCCTGCAACCCTGGCGGCTTCGAGAATGCTCCCGGGGTCCATACCATCGGAGTAGGCATACCCGATCTTATTGCCCGCGATCGCCCGCACGCCTGCGCCGGAGGTTATTCCGCGCGATGCCTCACGTACCAGCTCCTCCTCAATCCGGACCGAGTCAGTAGTTCTGTGTTCGAGGAAGACCTCGGCGAATCCGGCCCCGCCCGCGAGTGCGGCTCCGAGCGCCTTCTGAAGTTCTTCCTTGCTGGGGAAATTGGTTGTGTTTTCTGTCATCACATGCCAAAGGTTGATTAACCTGACGAGAACCGATACAACCAGAAATCGATAACACACCGGCTCGCGTCTTGTCAAGCTAACGGCGAAATTCACAATCCTGGGGTCACCCATTAAGAGGCACCAGTCAAGAGCAAATACGACCCCCGGGTGAGGGGTGGTAGCCCCCCATTCTTGTCCGAGTCACCTGCATCCAGCAATTGCCGGGATTTCTTTGGTTCAGGTGT
>JAUVJV010000082.1 GCA_030592245.1 Candidatus Eiseniibacteriota bacterium | reverse complement strand
GACTCACGGTCGGCGACACCGTGGTAACTCTCGGCAAGGGAAGCCTCAAGGACAGCGCCAGGGTCGAGTTCGTGAATGCCGACATGGCAGAGGCTGATGTCGATGCTGAGAGGGATTCGGCGGAGGCTGATATCACCGAAGCTCACAAGGGCGAGGGTCTCGAGGATGAAACGGGCGAGGGTCTTGAGGATGCCTCACAGTCTGATGATCAGACTGATGATGCATCGACGGACGATTCGCCGGCTGACGAGGCCCGGGACGACGATTCATAAAGCAAAGGTCGACGGGTAACCCATGCGACTAATAGATATCTCCACTAAGCGCCGCGTCACAATCGCCATGTTCACCCTTGCGGTGGTGCTCTTCGGCGTGGTCTCCTTCGTGAGGCTCAAGATCAACCTCTTGCCCGAGCTTACCTATCCCACGCTTACCGTGCGGACGGAATACCCCGGGGCCGCTCCCGCCGAGATCGAAAACCTGATCTCCAAGCCCGTCGAGGAGACCCTGGGAGTTGTAAAGAATGTTAACCGGGTGAGCTCCATCTCGCGCTCGGGCCAGTCCGACGTGATTCTCGAGTTCGACTGGGGTACCAACATGGACTATGCCGGCCTGGATGTCCGCGAGAAGCTGGACGCCCTTGAGCTGCCGCTCGAGGTGAGCCGGCCGTCAATCCTAAGATTCGATCCCTCGCTGGATCCCATAATGCGCTTCGGGCTCTATTCCGAGCCCGGAGAGGAGCCGGGGGAGACCCCCGATCCCGGCTCCGGTATCCAGCTCGCATCCCATGACGCGGGAGGAAAAGATAGCCCGGGCGGGTCGGCGAGCGCCGGTAAGGCGGGTAGCGCGAAGAATGCCGGCAACTCGACTAAGCAGGGCAACCCCGGCAGGTCGAGTAAGTCCCGAAAAGCAGGCAGTCTCAGCCGGAGTGGCTTCAGCGAGGACGAGCTCAAGATCCTGAGGCGCTTCGCGGAAGAGGAAATAAAGAAGGAGCTGGAAGCCAGTCTCGGAGTGGCGGCCGTCAAGGTGAGCGGTGGACTCGAGGATGAGATCCAGGTTCTTATTGACCAGGCCCGGACCGCGCAGCTTCAGCTTCCTGTCGAACAGATCGCCTACCAGCTCCGCGCCGAAAATGTCAACCTCTCGGGGGGCCGGCTCGAGGAAGGCAGCCGGCAATATCTGGTGCGGACCCTTAACCAGTTCCGGTCGGTAGAAGAGATAGGCGATGTCATCGTAACCTACCGCGACGGCAAGCCTGTCTATCTTAAGGACATCGCGCTGGTCAGGCATGGATACAAGGAACGCGAGGCCATAACCCGCCTCGACGGGGTTGAGGCGGTCGAGATCGCCATATACAAGGAAGGCGACGCCAATACAGTTACCGTGGCCCGCGAGGTGGAGAAGCGATTGAGCCGTATAAGGCGGATCCTCCCCGAGGGCGTTCACCTCATCAAAGTCTATGACCAGGCTACTTTTGTACAGCAGTCGGTTAACGACGTAATACTGGCGGCCGTAATAGGTGGCCTCCTCGCCATCATCATCCTTTACTTCTTCTTAAGGAGCTTCAAGGCCACCGTAATCATATCATTCTCGATTCCCGTATCCGTGATCGCCACCTTCAACCTCATGTATGGTGCCGACCTCACGCTCAATATCATGTCCTTAGGGGGTATCGCCCTGGGGATTGGGATGTTGTTGGATAACTCCATCGTTGTGTTAGAAAACATCTCGCGCCACCGTGATATGGGCAAAGACGCCCTGACTGCGGCGAGGGACGGGGCGAGTGAGGTTTCGACCGCGGTTACTGCGGCCACGCTTACCACAATAGCCGTCTTTTTCCCGCTGGTATTTGTAAGAGGAATTGCCGGACAGCTGTTCCGGGACCAGGCCCTTACGGTTACATTCGCTCTGTTGGCCTCACTGGTTGTGGCGCTGACCCTCATTCCCATGCTGGCTTCCTTGAGGAAGGGTGAGGATCAAGGGCCAGTCGCCACTCCTGGCGAGACATCAAGGCCCGAGCCCACCGGACGGTTTGCTTTCTTAAAGCGCTTCCGGCGGAAGCTCGGCAAAGTCCTTATTACCACCGTCCCCGTCGCCGTAGTCCGCTTCGTGCGGAAAGTGGTATCAGCTGCCTCGCGGGGTCTGCTCTTTATCCTCACCCCGCTCCTTAACCTGTTCCACCGCGTCTACGGGGCGGTTGAAGACTACTACCCATCGCTTCTAAAGTGGGCGCTCGGCCACAAGGCCACTGTGATCGTAACAGCAGTCGTCCTCTTTGCCATATCGGTGATGCTGGTTCCCATACTGGGCGTTGAGCTCATCCCGCAGCTCTCTCAGGGCGAGTTCTCGATCGAGTTCAAACTCCCGCCCGGCACCCCGCTCGAGGTGACCGATGCCGCGATACCAACGGTGCAGGATGCCGCCGGTGACTAAGGGCGCGTCAGGACCACCTTCTCGGTCTCCGGCACCGGAAACCGCATGGATGCCAACCCCGAGCAGGGTGGTGAGAACTGGGGCGAGCTCTCGGTGGTCTTGAAGCAAGGCTCGCGTCGAGCCGATGAAGAGGTCGTGATGGCTCGGCTCCGCAAAGTCCTCGAAGGTATTCCCGGCGTGCAGTACAAGTTCTCGCGGCCCACGCTCTTTACCTTCCGTACCCCCGTGGAGATCGAGATCGCGGGCTATGAGCTCGAACCCTTGAAGACCGTAAGCACCGAGATCGCACGCCGCCTCGAGGCATCCGGACGCTTTGCGGATGTAAAGTCCACCATGGAAGCCGGGCATCCGGAGGTCCAGATCCGCTTCGACCGTGAGCGGGCGGCTGCCCTGGGGCTTCCGGTCTATCAGATAGCCGAGCGCGTGGTTAGCAATGTAAGGGGCGAGATCGCCACGCGCTATTCCTGGCATGACCGCAAGATCGATGTCCTGGTGCGTGCGCGCCACGAGGACAGGAGCTCGATCAAGAAGCTACGGCAGCTCCTCATTAATCCCGAGAGCGAGCATCCCGTACCCCTGGAAGCCGTTGCTGATATCGTGATCGACATCGGTCCCGGCGAGATAAGGCGGGTAGACCAGCAGCGGGTTGCCCTGGTTACCGCCAATCTCAACTACGGCGACCTGGGTGCCGCGGCCGCCGAGATAAACGACATCATCCGCACAACTCCCAAGCCTCCCGCCATTGGTGTAAGGCTAGCCGGGCAGAACGAGGAGATGACCATGTCGTTTAAGTCACTCCAGTTCGCACTGTTGCTCGCGGTTTTCTTAGTCTACCTGGTGATGGCCTCTCAGTTTGAGTCCTTCCTGCATCCTTTCGTGATCCTGCTCACCATTCCGCTTGCTGTAATCGGCGCCGTGCTGGCGCTGGCCATAACCGGTTCCACCATAAGCGTGGTCGTGATGATCGGGGCCATCCTCCTCGCGGGCATCGTCGTAAACAATGCGATCGTGCTGATTGATCTAATAAACAAGCTCCGGGCCAAAGGCATGTCCAAGCTCGAAGCCATAATGGAGGGAGGGCGCCTGAGACTCAGGCCCATCCTGATGACCACCATAACCACGACCCTGGGCCTTCTGCCCCTGGCCATCGGAATAGGGGAGGGCGCCGAGATTCGTTCGCCCATGGCCATAACCGTGATAGGCGGCCTTACCGTGTCGACGCTTCTGACCCTGGTCGTGATCCCCGTCGTCTATTCGGCCCTGGACCGCAAGGCGTAACATGAACCTGCCAAAAGCAGCACTCAACCGGCCCGTCACGACGCTGATGATATTCGCGTGCTTCGTGGTGATCGGCATAATATCGGGCCAGATCCTGCCGCTTGAGTTCATGCCGGAGCTCAGCGTGCCCTTCATGGGAGTGGATATCCCCTATCCCGGATCGACCCCTGAGGAGGTCGAGCGCCGCATCACCCAGCCTGCCGAGGAAGTGCTTGCCACCATAAGCGGCATCAAGCGCATGAGCTCCTACTCCCACGAGAACGGCTGCTGGATCGAGATGGAGTTCGACTGGGGCATCGACGCCGATATCAAGGCTCTCGAGGCCAGGGAGAAGCTCGATGGCATAAGGCATATCTTCCCCGACGATGTCGAGCGCTTCTATGTGAGGAAGTGGTCCACCGCGGATATCGCCATGCTCATGGTTCGGATCTCGAGCGACCGCGACCTCTCCGATTCATACGATATGCTGAACCGGAACTTGAAGCGCCGGATCGAGCGCATTGCCGGTGTGAGCAAGGTCGATCTCTACGGTGTGGAGCAAAAAGAGATCCGCATCAACCTCTCGGCAGACCGCATCATCTCGCATCGAATCGACATAGGCCGGCTCGTTCGGGAGCTCGAGCGGAGCAATTTCCTGGTCACCGCCGGCAAGATCACTGATGGCGGTCGGCGCCTGGTCGTGCGTCCCGTCGGAGAACTGAGCAATGTGGATGAGATCCGAAACCTGGTCGTGGCCGGGGGCAATGTCCGCCTTAAGGACATCGCCGAGGTGGTCTATACCAGTCCCGAGCTTGACTACGGGCGCCACCTCGATAGGAACTATGCCATCGGCCTCGATATCTTTAAAGAAGGAGGGGCCAATACCGTCGAGGTTGCGGAGCGTGTGATAGAGGAAATTGAAGCCGCAGGTAAACTGCCGGAGATGGCAGGGATCCGTATCTTCTACCTCGACAATTTGGCCGAGGGTATCACGACATCCTTGAATGAGCTCTTGAAATCCGGGATGCTGGGAGGCCTTCTGGCTCTCGTGGTACTCTTCTTCTTCATGCGCCGTATCGGCACTACCTTCATCGTTGCCCTCTCGGTGCCGTTTTCGATCCTGGTGACCATGGCCTTCATGTACTTCATTGGTATCTCGCTCAATATCCTTACCATGATGGGCCTGATGCTTGCCGTGGGCATGCTCGTGGACAATGCCGTGGTGGTGACCGAGAGTATTCATCGCCACCAGATCCTGAACCCGGGAGCGGGCAGGGAGTCCATCATCACGGGCGTAAACGAGGTGTCGCTGGCCATAACGGCCGGCACCCTTACCACCGCAATAGTCTTCCTACCCAATATCGTGAGTCCCAATGATCAGATAGCCGTCTATCTTAAGCATGTCGCGACCGCGCTCGTGATTGCGCTCGGCACATCGCTCATCCTGGCCCAGACCGTGGTGCCGCTCTTGGTGGCGCGGATCAAGCCCCCCAGGCGAGCGCCGAAGAAGACCGTGGTCGACCGCCTGATCGGGCGCTACCGCCGGACCCTCGTCTGGTCGCTCAAGCATCGCAAGGCAACCGTGGGTTTTGTCATCCTGCTGCTCCAGAGCGTAGCGATTCCGGGGCAGTTCGTTAAGAAGGACATGTTCGCTGATCCAGAGGACCGGAGGATCCGGCTTCACTATCATATCGACGGCCACTACACCGTGGAGAAGGTGGAAGAAGCCGTCAATGTTTACGAAGATTACCTCTTTGATAATCAGGAAGAGTTTGAGATCGAGTCGATCTACACCTATTACCAGGGCAACTACGCCTCATCCACGATTCTCCTAAAGAAGGACGGGGCCAAGAGGTCGATGGAGGATATCCGCGAGGGCATCCGGGAGGGCCTGCCCAAGCTCGCCATCGCCAACCCTTCCTTCGAATGGCACTCTACCGGTGGGGAAGGCACATCCGTCCAGATAACCCTTAAGGGGAAGTCAAGCGCGCAGCTGGCCGAGCTCTCGCGCGAGGTCGCCTGGACCCTGGAGCAGGTGGACGGCCTCTCCGATGTGCGCTCCCAGGCCGAGTCCGGGGACAAGGAAGTGCACGTGGTGGTGGACCGGATGAGGGCCAAGCAGTACGGTCTTTCCACCCAGGAGATAGCGGGCGTGGTCTCAGCCGCCATGCGGGGAATGAACTTAAGACCCTTCCAGACTGATGACGGCGAGGTACCCGTCAGGCTCGAGTTCCAGGAGAGTGATAAGCAGACCCTTGAGAACCTCCAGAACCTGCCTCTCTTCAATGGCGACAACCGGCCCATCAAGCTCGCATCGCTTGCCGATTTCCAGGTGAAGCGGGGCCCTCACAATATCCGGAGAGAAAACCGCACCACCTCGATGGGAATAACCGCCAACCTGGACGGCGTGACCATGGACGAAGCCCGAAAGAAGATCGGCCACGTCATGGGCAATTTCAATTTCCCGGCAGGCTATACCTGGAGCTATGGCGAGAGCTTCCGTCACGAGGACGAGGCCTTCAAGACCCTGATGATGAATCTCCTGATGGCGCTTGCGCTTATCTACTTCCTGATGGCTGCCCTGTTTGAGTCCCTGGTGTTCCCTGCGGCCATCTGGACCCAGATCATATTCGCCATAGTGGGCGTCTTCTGGTTCTTCCTCATGACAGGTACCACCCTGACCATGATGGCCATGATTGGAATCCTGATCCTGATTGGGGTGGTGGTGAATAATGGCATTGTATTGATAGACTATGTGAACCACCTGAGAGAGAAGGGATACGAAAGGCATGAGGCCCTGGTTGAGGCCGGCGCCGCGAGGCTGAGGCCTATTCTCATGACCGCGGGCACCACGGTCCTGAGCCTTGTGCCGCTCTGCATAGTAACTACCACGATCGGTGGCAGCGGGGGCCCGCCCTATTTCCCAATGGCCCGGGCCATCGTGGGAGGCCTTGCCTTCTCGACCATCATCACCCTGCTCGTGCTTCCGACGGTCTATGTCCTGATTGATGACCTTCGTAACTGGACCCACCGCATCTCCGCCACCGCGAAATAGAAAAAAGGGGACAGACACCTATTTCCGTGTCAGAACCGCCAAATTCACAAAAGCGGGGTCAGGTACCGAATTGTGAATTCACAATCCCATACCCGACCCCGCTATTTCCCTATTCGTTTTGAGGCGGCCTCTACCTCAATCGTTCTCGTACTTTGCCCTCAAGCCTGTCCGCTCATTAAAGCTCACTATCATCTTATCCCATTCCTTATGCAGACTGAGCTGGGCATGCCAGTAAGCATCGTCATACCACTGGGCGTCGAGCTCCTCCAGCGTCTTACCCTGCTGCTCGACCCAGGTGAAGTACTTAAGATTGTGAATCCGCCTCTTGTCCCAGTATGAGAGCTCCAGCATGGCATCGGTCGACTGACCCATCAGGCACCGGTCGAAGTCCATGGCAGCATCGATCTCATGATAGTTCCCGAACTCCTCGTGGAGCTCCTTAAGCCGCGAGCCATAGAGCTCCATCGAGTCGGTCGCGACCGTCAAGATCACATCATCGGCGTTCATCTCATAGTACTTGGCCATCTTGATGGCGCCCAGGATATTGGCAATGGACGAGATCCCCAGAAGGTCCATCTGAGCAGTGAGCTCGGGGTCAATGCCCATCTTCTCCAGGTACTTCCTTCCGGCCTTCTCATTGAAGAGCCTGATGATTCGCATACAGTCGTCATCGTCGATTCCAGCCACCATGTCCATGTTCTTGATATTGTGGATCCAGGGCACGTGCTTATCCCCGATACCCTCGATCCTGTGGGAGCCGTACCCATTGTAGAGAAGCGTGGGGCACTGAAGCGCCTCCCCGGCGCACACCTTGACGAGAGGGAACTGCTTCCTTAAGTAGTCGGCGCAGCCCAAGGTTCCGGCCGAGCCCTGGGTCAGGAAGACGCCGCTGAAGCGGTTACCCGGCAGGCGTTTAAGCTCAAAGACTTCCTCCATGGCCGGGCCGGTCACGATGAAGTGCCAGACCGCATTACCCATCTCCGAGAACTGGTTCAAGACCACTATCTCATGCGGCCTCTGGGCTTTAAGATACTTGGTCTTATCATAGACTTCCTTGACATTGCTCTCTGAGCCCGGCGTGGCATAGATCTCGGCCCCGAGCTTCTCGAGATAATCGAAGCGCTCCTGGCTCATCCCCT
>JAUVJV010000045.1 GCA_030592245.1 Candidatus Eiseniibacteriota bacterium | reverse complement strand
TGCCCAGATCCTCCGGCGGATAGGGATAACCGGTCATGTCCGCACCGCTTCCCCCGGGATCCGCGCCTTGCATGGGCTGTCCCCATCCTCTGCTCAAGGCGCTCCACCTCCCCATTCCGCGTCCCATGCCTGCTCCTCCACCACCCATACCGGCACCGCGGCCACCACCCATTCCTCGTCCCATGCCGCCTCCGCGGCCACCACCCATACCGCCTCCACGGCCGCCACCCATACCACCACCCATGCCACCGCCCATGCCACCGCCCATGCCACCGCCCATGCCACCACCCGTGCCACCTCCCATGCCGCCTCCCATTCCCTGACCGGAACCCGGCCCCGCCGGATTCCCATCTACGTTCGTTCCTCCTCCGGCGGTGGTGCCGGACTTACTCGCGGCATTGGGGCCCCCCGTCGGGGATAGCCCACCCTTCTTATATAGCTCGACTGCACTCTGGACCGTCCCACTCGCACCCACACATACGGGTATGCCTGCCGCCTGGAGGGTCTGAAAGGCATTGGGCCCGCAGCTACCTGTCAGCACAAGGCCGGCACCTCGTTCTGCAACCAGCTGCGCGGACTGGATTCCGGCACCTCCGGATGCCATGACATTAGGATTCTCGATTGCCTCGAACTCGAGCGAATCGTCTTCAACAATGACGAAATAGGCACACCTGCCGAACCTCGGATCCATTTCGGCATCGAGCCCCGGTCCGGTTGACGAAACAGCGATTTTCATTTGACTTTACCTCCCTTGTCTTCTCTCTTACCTGCCGAACCATCCAGCTCGACGATCCGGCTTCTGCTCAACTACTTAGCAGGGGGCGTGCCATGGCCGTTGGCAATTGAAATAGTCTTAACTCATTGTTTAACAGACAGATAGATCCAGTGGAGATAGATTGGGAGAAATGTGGCAAAATGATACTGTGCCAGAATAGAACTATGGTGCCAAGTTGAAACAAGTCGAAATGGCAGAGCTCGGCTGAGTCTGGCAGGGGCGTCGAGGTCAGGACGGAGTGTCGGTGTCATCGAAGCCGTACTTCTTTATCTTGCGCCACAGCGAGCTGCGGCCGATCCCCAGGCGCTGGGCTGCGAGGCTCCGGTTCCCTTTGCAGCGCTTCAGCATCCCGGCGATCGCCGAGCGCTCCATGTCCTCGAGTGAACCCAGGCTCATGGGACCGCTCCCGGGTCCGGCCGGGCCGCCAAACAGGTCCTGGGGCAGGTGTTTGGGTAGAATGACCTCTCCGCTGCAATGCACGAACGCGTGTCCGATCGCGTTCTCAAGCTCCCGGACATTGCCGGGCCACGGGTAGTCGATCATGAGGTCCATGGCCTCCTGGGAAACCGCCTCCACGGGCTTGCCTGTCTCGGTCCTGAATCCCTGCACGAAATGATCCACCAGGAGAGGTATGTCCTCGTCGCGCTCCCTGAGTGGAGGAAGGCCGACAGTGACCACATTGATCCTGTAATAGAGATCCTGTCTGAAACCTCCGGTAGCCGCGAGCTCCTTGAGATTCCTGTTGGATGCGCAGAGCACGCGGATGTCCACGTCCCTGGTCCGGCTGTCCCCGACCCTCTCGAACTGCTTGGTCTCGAGAACCCTGAGCAGCTTGACCTGTATCCCGTGGCTCATCTCCGCGACTTCGTCAAGAAGCAGAGTGCCGCCCGCTGCCATTTCGAATCTGCCCTTCCTGTCGGAGATGGCTCCGGTGAATGCGCCCCGACGTGGCCGAATAGCTCGCTCTCAAGCAGGGCCTCAGGCAGGGCTGAGCAGTTCACCGCGACGAAGGGCTTAGTGGCCCTGGGACTCTCATAGTGGATGGCCTTCGCGACGAGTTCCTTGCCGGTACCGGTATCACCCTGAATCAGCACTGTCACATTGGCCCGGGCGACCGACTGAATGAGCTTGTAGATGTCCTGCATCTTATGGCTCTTGCCGATTATATTTCTAAACGAGTATCTGCCCCTGAGCTCATCGGTCAGGGTCTTGACCCTTGAGAGATCCCTGAAAGTCTCGACCGCGCCTACTACATCACCCACCTCGTCAAGCAACACCGCCGTCGACATGCTCACCGGCACCTTGGAGCCATCTTTTGCGGTGATCTCCATCTCGATTCCGGCCAGCGGCTTCCCTGTGAGGAGCATCCTCCTCACAGGACATGTCTCGTCACAACCCCTGCTCTTGAATACACTCCTGCACGGCTTTCCCAGCACCTCTTCCGCTCTGTAGCCGGTTATCCGCTCGGCCGACCTGTTGAAGGAAGTGACTGTCATGTCAGGTGAAAGTGTAAACACACCGTCTGCGATGCTGTTTATGATAGCCTCGGAGCGTTCCTTCTCTCTTACGATTTCACGGCTCAGCTCGGTGAGCCTGATGGCCATCTCCATCATCTCATTGAGATTCCGGAACACGACTACCGAACCCACCGGCGCTCCGTCGCTTCCCCTGAGCGGCGAGGTATTGACCGCGATCTCTATCGCGTCATCATCCCTGGTGTAGATGTGACACCTGCAATTGGACAGCACCACCCCGGTCTCGAGAGTCCGCTTCGCCGGACATGCATGGTCACACTCGTCTGAGCGAAAGACTTCCTGACATGCCTTGCCGATAACTTCACTGGGATTGAAGCCGGTGATCCGCTCCGCGCCCTCGCTGAATGCCACCACGATCCCGTTGGGGTCGAGCACCATGACTCCATCAACCAGATAAAGTAGCTCGTGGCCCGAAGGTTGGTTTGCGCTTTGATCCACCATACCCTCAGCCTACTCCCGTTGGAAGGATGGGTCAAGCCCACTGTGTCGGAAGGGTGAAGTGCATAACGACAAGCATGGTGTGGTAGAAGATGATGGTGGCTCTGCCTTTACTCAACAAAAGGGGACAGCGCCCTTTCCGGTCTCGAAATCGGGCGCTGTCCCTTTTTTTCTTTTCTTCACGTTCCCGGATGCTGTCCCGGCTTCTTTAGAACTTACCGAACTTGAAGGTGAGATTTCCGCAGACCCCGCTCAGGTCCTTGTCGGTGACATCCCCCAGATCGCAACCGTCCACGTAGCGGTAGGAGACCCCTAAGTCCATGCGCCAGAATCTCATGACATTGAACTCGAGATTGAATTCGGGTTCCACTATGAAATAAGTGTCGGAATCTTCCCCGGTCTTGGAATCCCGGTAAGATCCCTTGTACTCCACCTTCCCCGCCCCGATCAGGATCGGAAAGGACACGTGGAATACCTTCTCGGACCAGGGAATGTACTCAAAAATCCAGCCCCCGTAATAGCTCCGGAGCTTGATGAGACCCTGCTCACCGAAACCATCGGGAACCGGGTCGTTAACGATGCCGTAACCGCCGGCGCCGAATGCCCATTTGTGGTTGACCAGGAATGCCACCCGCCCACCTATAAACAGGGCGAAAGTCTCCTTGATCTGGGTCTTCTTACTCACGATGGTGAAGAAGCCTCCGACTTCGGTCTCGTGCTTTATCAGGGTCTCGTCGTAGGCATAAACGGATGTGGCGAGCAAGCAGATACCCACGAGGATAAGTAAGATTCTCATATAGCCTCTGTCCTCCAATGACATAACAGCCAAGAGCTTCTATCGGCCTCAGCCTTGTTCTATATGAATTATAATTGGAGCGGGGCGGCGTGTCCAATCCATTCTTATGAATCGCCTTGGGCCACGCATCATATGGGCCACGCATCGCCAGAGGTTACAGCTTGAACAACATCCCATCGCGCGTATAATGTATGGAACACAGGCTCCGAAAGATAAGGAAACCGTATGAAGCCAAAGATCATAACTACCATGCTCGCTATCGCAGCAGTATTGCTTACGATGTTCATGCTTCCCTGTCCGGCCGCCTCCGCCGGGCGCGCCTGGGAGATCATGCCCTATGCGTGGTTCACCGGAATCGAGGGCACGATGACGATAGAGGGCCAGATCCGGGGGATCGACGCCAGCATCGCCGATGTCTGGGACAATAGCAATGCCGGCGGGAGCCTCAGGGGCGAGACCTGGAAGGACGGCAACGGCTTCTACCTTGATCTCTTCTATGTCAATCTCACCGGTGAGTTTGGTGGCGACGATGACAAGTTTGTCCCGGCCAGCAATATCTTCTTTCTGGACCTGGCCTACAACCACGAACTGGGATCCACCCTGGTCGTCCTCGACCAGAGGGATCGGGACAACAGGGAGATCCGCTACCTGTCCCTCGGAGTCCTCGTGGGGGGACGCTATTTCCATCTTAAGAACACTCTCGAAGAGTCCAATGGCGAGAACCTTGAGCAGACGGGGCAGTTCATAGACCCCATAGTGGGCGGATACCTGCACTACCGGATGGCCAAAGCCCTCACCGTCGCGGCCGCAGGCGATATCGGAGGGTTTGGCATAGGCTCCGAGTTCACCTGGAATGCCTGGACCCGGTTTGACTTCCGGCTCGCTGATTGGCTATGGATCAATGCCTTGTACCGCGCCTTCGACATCAGGTACGAAGAAGGAAGCGGTGATGACAAGATAGGCCTGAACGCGAGGATCGCCGGACCGGCTGTAGGTGTGATCTTCAGGTTTTAGATGTTCTGAAGTACCTGTCTGTGATATATACGCCTTGATACATATAACGCAAGTGTGATATAAGTTGCAGGACACAACTGGTGTTGGGGGAGCCCGCAGGCGCGGGCTGAGAGAGTGAGCGTTCACTGACCCCTCGAACCTGATCCGGGTAATGCCGGCGTAGGGATGCACGCTCTACTCACTCCTCTCCCGTTATCGCGTCCCCGGCACCGGATCGAGACAGACCTGAATTAAGACAGACTATGAACCTGGACAGGACGCCGCACATGGCGCCGAGGCAAAAGGAGGTTTCCGATGGCCGAGGGCGGTCCCAAGGTTAATGCTAAGTTCCCGGCGATAGGCAAGATATCGCCAGACTTCTTCGATGAGGTCATCTACCCACGACTGGGTAGCAGGCGGAAGGAAGTCATAGTGGGGCCACAGCACGGTTTCGACTGCGGCGTGGTCAAGATCGGAGACGGCCAGGTGATGGCCGTCACCACCGACCCCATATTCATCGTGCCCGAGTACGGTTTTGAGCAGGCGGCCTGGTTCGCCTGGCATATCCTGGCCTCTGACGTGACCACATGCGGCTTCCCTCCCTCCTATGTGATGGTCGACTTCAACCTCCCGATGAGCATGACCGAGGAGCAGTTCGCAACCATATGGGAGATCTTTCACAGGGAGAGCAAAAGGTATGGCGCCGCTGTGGTCGGGGGACACACGGCGAGATATGCCGGAACCGATTATCCCATGGTGGGCGGAGCCACCTTCATGGCGACCGGTCCCGAGGACAGGTATCTCCACCAGGGCATGGCCAAGCCGGGGGATGTCGTGGTTATCACCAAGGGTGCCGCGATCGAGGCCACCGGCATCTTCGCCTGCGCGTTTTCTGATATTATCCGGGACAAACTTGGCGAGGATGTGCTTAAGAAGGGGCAGGACCTCTTCTTCAAGATGTCCACGGTGGACGATGCGCTAGCGGCCGTCGAGATCGGCGTCAGGGATGAGGGCGTGACGGCCATGCATGACGCCACCGAATGCGGCGTAATAGGTGGCTGCTTCGAGATCGCCCAGGCATCCGGTGCCGGAATCGCGATCGACAAGGACAAGATAGTGGTGCTCCCCGAGGTGCGGGCGATCTGCGACCACTTCGGCATGGACCCCCTGATATCGATCAGCGAAGGCACCCTGCTTATATGCGTAAAGGAGCATAAGTCCGCCGAGCTGGTCTCGCATTTAGAGTCAAAGGGGATTCCTGCACAGGCGATCGGACAGCTGCTGCCAAAGGATGAGGGCTTCTGGATAAGCGAGGCAGGCAAAAGGCAGACGCTCGAACACCCCCTGGTTGATCCCTTCTGGGCGGCAATGGGAAGAGCGATGTCGTGACAACGCGGGCATGACGGCATTGGGTGTGGCTCCAAGAGTAGCTTCGACGCTTCTCTTGAATACGATGTCAGTGGCTGTAGGATTGGAAAGAGGTGGATTTCCCTCGCTGAATGAGATTATGACCTCCGAATGATCCGAGACAACCAGCCAGTCAAGAGGATGGGACAGCTTCAGAGGCTCACCATGAGTGATCACGACCTCATCGCCGCGGGCAAGCCGGAACGCCTCTTCCGGACCCAGGATAACGCCGAAACACCTTGGATCGAGTAAGTTGCTGGTATTGAGATGGGTGTCGCCCCGGAACACCTCGGCGGGATGTTTCCACCCGCCATAGGGCGAGCATCCCGGGGCCTTACTCATCCCCGGGGTATCCTCCGAGGAGAAGAAGAAGGGGCGCGCCCACCCTCGCGGGCGCACCCTATGGTCATACAGCCAGAGTCCAATCAGTTGCTCGGCCGTGAAATCGTCTCGAGCTCCTGCAGGCGCTTCATGGCGGCCTGGTCCTGGAGCATCTGGTAGTTGATTCCCGCGGCGCTCATGCTGGAGCCCATCTGGAACGGATAGTCCGGTATGGTCGCGAGGAAGTCCTTGATCACGCCCTGGATCGGTACGAATATCCACATATTGTCGACGTACCACCTGAGGTAACCCATCTCGGCCTCGAACATCATCTCCTCATAAGGGTCGGCGCGCAGGTTGACGAGCGCGGGCCAGCTCGTTACATCACGGGTGGATGTAGCGATATTTCCCGACTGCTGCGCGAAGTGCACTTTCCAGTCAGCATAGCGCACCGCATTGAGCTCGCCACCCTGGCTAAAGTACATGATGGACTTGCGCGGGCTTTCCTTGACCTTGCCTTTGAAGAAGGGCATGAAGTCATGGCCATCCAGATGGACGCGGAATTCCTTACTGCCTACCCGGTAACCCTTCTTGACCTTCCCTACGATGTCATTCACACCGGCGGCGGCCATCAGCGTGGGTATCCAGTCCTCCTGTGACATGATCTCATTGTAGATGGTGCCGGGCTCAACCACGCCGGGCCAGCGCACCAGGCACGGAACCCGGAAGCCGCCTTCCCAGGTAGTTCCCTTTTCACCGTGAAACGGCGTTATGCCGCCGTCGGGCCAGGTAAAGGACTCGGCACCATTATCGGTGCTATAGACAACGATGGTGTTGTCGGCAATGCCCAGGTCATCGAGCTGCTTGAGCAACCTGCCCACGGCATCATCATGCTCTACCATTCCGTCCGGGTAGAGGCCGATGCCGGTGCGTCCCACCGACTCTGGCTTAAGCCGCGTCCAGACATGCATGCGGGTAGCGCTCAGCCAGACGAAGAAAGGCTTACCATCAGAATGGGCGCGATCGATGAAGTCCATGGCCGCGGTCTGGAATTCCTCGTCGACGTTCTCCATGCGCTTACGGGTAAGCGGTCCGGTGTCTTCGACCTTGCCGTCGGCATATGCGTGGATAACCCCGCGCGGCCCGAATTCCTTATGGAAAGCCGGGTCCTTGGGGTAATAGTAGGTCTCGGGCTCCTCTTCCGCGTTCAGGTGGTAGAGGTTGCCGAAGAACTCATCAAAGCCGTGATTGGTCGGCAGATGCTTGTCCTGATCGCCCAGGTGGTTCTTGCCGAACTGGCCGCAGATATAACCCTCTGGGCCGAGCAGGTCGGCCAGCGTCGGCGCCCAGTCGGGAATGCCGTGATCAGAGCCCGGCATACCGATGGTCAGGAGACCGGTACGAAACGGATGTTGCCCGGTGATGAACGATGCGCGACCCGCCGTACAGCTCTGCTGGGCATAGAAATCGGTGAACATCGCCCCCTCTTCGGCCAGCCTGTCGATATTGGGGGTCTTGTATCCCATTATCCCGAGGTTGTAGGCGCTGATATTCGACCAGCCTATATCATCACCCCAGATCACCAGGATATTGGGCTTGTCCTGGGCCCTGGCCGGCTGAGCAGCCGACATCACGGCCCCTGTAGCTAACACTGTACCCACAGCAGCCCACGCCGAGGCCCTACCGAGACTTCCCTTTGGTTGATGCATAACTCCCTCCTATTGGAAAAAACCACTCCTGAATGCCAGAGCCCCACGAATCATTGGCCCCAACCGAACCCACTTACCTCCCTTCGCTTTCGTATCCGAATTCTATAGACTTCAAGCATTGGTTGAAACCCCGTTTGTGCTACCAGTTGTAAAGATAGACGACCATGAAGTTATCAAAGTCCCCGCCTATGCGCGTGGTTACCCCGGAGGACCAGATGGCCTTGATATTGTGGTGCTTGGCAACCGGGATGGCCAGGGTGGCTCCAAGCCGGTTGTTGGCCTGGAAGTCATGCCTGAACACACCATCAACCTTGGTTTCACCGCCTGCAGTGTATATCCAGTTCAGGCCCGCCCAGAACCTGGGTTTGAATCTGTAGATGGTGTGAAACTGGAAAATGCCGACATGTTCCTGGGTCAGGGTGTTCCCACCAGAGAAGTCCTTATTGTCGGTGAACAGAAAGGCGCTGGCATAGCCCTCGAGGACCCATTTCCGGACCGCATGCGACACCCCGATCTCGGGCCTGAAAGTCCACCGGTTAGCCCCTATGTTGAGCAACCGGTTGGGATCGTACTTGCCCCAGGGCGGTATTACCTGAAGGCTTGCACCCACAATGGTCTTCTGCCGGTACCCGGCGAACTCCTGAGGGGTGAGCGCCGGGGCACCCATGAAACTCAAGGTCAGCCGGAACTTGGGGTCAGCAGGTCCGTTCCAGTTGCGGCTTTCGGGGTCCCCTTCCAGAAGCGCGTTTGCATTCATCCACATATACGGCAGGGCCGCATCGAACTTCGCCGTCATTCCCGCCACATCGAATGCATAGAGATAGCCGGCCATCACTATGTGAATGTCTCCCCGGAGATCTTCGATGATAGCACTGTTCACCATGATCTCGCCGCTCGAGTACCTGTAGCTCGCCCCGGCAAAATGAGTACCCACGGGCACATTTGCGTAGAGCCGCGCCTCCATTACCTGGGCGCTCAACCCGGTGGCGAGAAACAACAACGAGCACAGGATTAGCAGTAAGGCAAGGCCTGCAACTGAAGATGTTCTATTTACAGACCGGATCAATCTCCTGCCTCCATAGGTTCCCTGGGCAACCTGCGCCTTAGCAGCATGCTTATGGGAATATTGGCAAGCCAGGCTAATGTCCAGGCAAGCGGACTCAGCCATGAGAAAGGTATGGTAATGAGCGCCGTGATGGGCTCAGACATGAAGGTGAAACGCAACTCCCGGGCCTCTCGGTCGGTCAGGCTGTCAGAGATCAGGCGGCGGTCCTTGATCGCATAAGACCATGCGATGACGGCGGTGAATCCGACGAGCGCCAGAGAGACACTCTGGAAAACGAATGACGCGATATCGTTCTTGAACTCCACTCCCATTCTCACGAAATACAGGTAGATCAGAAGAAAGAAGACCTGAAAGATGGATAGCGTAGCATGGACTCCGTCGGTTCGCGCAAGGTTACCGAAGGCCTTGATGTTCTGGCTCCAGTAGATAACCAGGAGTATGATGCCGACGATCACCATCTCATATCTGCCTGAGAAGCCTCCGAGAAAGACGAGAAGGTCTCTCGAGCTCTCCATCTCCGCTCCGGTCGGCCGGGGAAGGATCAGGAAAACCTGGAGGATCATCAGGGCAAAGATAACGTCGAGAAGGGTCTGGAGCCGTCCCAGTTGCCTGAAGCTGCGCTCCTTGTCGGCTTCAGTCTCCGGTTTCCTCTTGAAGAGCTTGTCACGGATTCCCATTTCCTACCTCCCCGGCGCCGCAGCGTCCCGCAAGAACATGAAGAAGCCCCTAACCTCCCACCGGAATCTGGTACTGGATGTTCACCCGCAGGGCATTGCC
>JAUVJV010000184.1 GCA_030592245.1 Candidatus Eiseniibacteriota bacterium | reverse complement strand
GTGGGAGTTTCGCGATTGCAGACCACATGGCGGAAATAATTTGTGGGGGGGGAAACACCCGGGGGTACTGGTACGGATTTGTCAATACAAAACGGGGAACCGCACCCCAGGGTTGTGAATTTGGCTATCCGGCAACCCTCGCCCGGAACCAGTCAACCGTCTGTTTGAGACCTTCCTCGAAGGAGACCCTGGGCTGGTATCCCAGCAGGTCCCTGGCAGCGGAGATATCACCCTGGGAGTGTTTGATGTCCCCGGGCCGGGCATCTGTGTAGGCCGTCTCCACGGACGATCCCAGGAGATGCCTCAGGTCCTCGACAAGCTCATTAAGCGTGAAGCGGGCGCCACAGGCCACGTTGATCACGCTGCCTGCAGCCTTGTCCGATTCTACAGCCAGGAGATTGGCATCCACGGCATTGTCGATAAAGGTGAAATCTCTCGACTGCTCGCCGTCACCGTAGACGAGCGGGTTCTTTCCGGCGAGAAGGCTTGCTATGAAGATCGGCACCACAGCCGAGTACTGGGAGGTCGGATCCTGGAAGGGGCCGAATATGTTAAAGTACCTTAAGCTCACTGTCTCCAGGCCATAGACATCGTTGAAGACCTTGCAGTACATCTCTCCCACCAGCTTTGCAACACCATAGGGTGAGAGCGGCAGCGCCGGCATGTTCTCCCGCTTGGGTAACTCCTCACTGTCTCCATAGGCCGAGGACGAGGCAGCGAACACGAATCTCTTCACCCCCGCATCCCGGGCCGCCACCAGACAGTTCAGGGTCCCGTCGACATTGACCGCATTGGTACGGAGCGGATCCTCGACGGACCGGGGAACCGAAACCACAGCAGCGTGATGAAGGACATAGTCCGCACCCTCGGTCGCTTCCCTCACAGTAGCGATGTCACAGACATCCCCCTCGACCACCCGGATTTCATTCTTAAGGTCGTCGAGATTCTCGGTCTTGCCTGTGGAAAAGTCATCGAGAATAACTACATCCGCGCCCTGGCCGACCAGTCTGCGTGCCAGGTTTGAACCAATGAAACCTGCTCCACCTGTAATAAGGTATTTGGGCATGGGAGAGTCCTAGATCCTTCTGATTTTCCGTCCTTTGTACTTGCTGAGCGCGTTGCGAGTGTCAACGATCGCCCTGGAGTTTCGTACGATCATGCCGTAGTCGAAATCGGTATGGTCCGCGACTACCACGGCGCAGTCGTAGGATTTAAGCTTGCTCGGTGTGATCTTAATGCCCCGCATGTCGATATCATCCACCTTGAGGCGATCCACCAGCGGGTCGGCGAAGCTCACCTTCGCACCCTTGGTCTCCAGGATGCGGATGATATCCACGGCAGGCGATTCGCGCGTGTCGTTCACGTCCCGTTTGTAGGCAACCCCGAGGATCAGGATCTTCGCCCCCTTGATACTCTTTCGAGAATCGTTCAGGGCATCATTGACCCTGGTCACCACATAGTCCGGCATACTGGAGTTGATCTGTCCGGCCAGCTCGATGAACCTGGGTTCAAAGCCGGCCATCTTGGCCTTCCAGGAGAGGTAAAACGGGTCGATGGGTATACAATGTCCGCCCAGCCCGGGGCCGGGCAGGAACTTCAGGTACCCGAACGGCTTGCTGGCGGCGGCCTCTATGACCTCCCAGACATCGATGTCCATCCGGTTGCACATGAGACACATCTCGTTCACCAGCCCGATGTTGACGCTCCTGAAAGTGTTCTCGAGGAGCTTCACCATCTCGGCCACGGTAGGAGATGAAACCGGTACGACGCTTTCTATGATGGCCCTGTATAAGTCGCAGGCCAGCCGGGTGCAATTATCCGTCACCCCGCCGACGACCTTGGGGATGTTCTTGGTGGTGAACTTCTCGTTTCCGGGGTCTACCCTTTCAGGAGAGAAGCCCAGGAAGAGGTCTTTGCCCACCTTGAGCCCGGTGGACTCAAGCATCGGAAGCATGACCTCCACGGTGGTGCCCGGATAGGTGGTACTCTCCAGCATCACCAGCTGCCCCGGCTTGAGGTATCTGACGATCTGCTCGAGGGCGTCTATCACGAAGGATATATCGGGGTCTTTGGTTTTCCTAAGCGGTGTGGGAACGCAGATATCAATGGCGTCACACTTGCGCAGGACGCTGAAATCCGTGGTGGCGCTGAGCTTTCCCGACCGCACCACGGAACGCAGATTTTCACTGCTCACATCCTGGATATAGGACTTGCCCTTGTTGACCATGCTGACCTTCTTGGGGTTCACGTCGATCCCGTGGACGCGGAATCCGACCTTTGCCATCTCGACCGCGAGCGGCAGCCCCACGTATCCCAGGCCTATTACCGATAGGACGGCATCACCATCCTTGATTCGCCGCTTCAGGCGGGCGAAAAGGCTTTCCTTTTGCCGCTTAGCCATACCAAGTTCCTTCCTCGTCGCTTGGCCCTGTACAGAGCCTTGTCCGAATTCGCTATGAGTTCCTCCACCGTCTTCCCGTCTTCCGGGAATGCGGCTATCCCCATGCTTGCTGTTATGTTCCCCGTGATCTTCTGCCCCACGAAGGCATATGCGTCGATGGCTTCGCGGATCCTCTCCGCGGCATTCGCGGCCCCTTCTTTGGGGGTCCTGGGCAGTATGACCATGAATTCATCTCCACCATACTTGCAGAGCATATCGATAGATCTTAACTTGTCGGATGCTATTTGCGCAACATTCCTTATCACTTCACTGCCCCGGAGATGCCCGTGGACATCGTTGTAGTCCTTGAGCCCGTCCACGTCCAGCATGATGATCGAGAACACATCATCGAACCTCTCGGACCGGTCTATCTCCTTGCGGAGGGCATCGATCAGGAAACGGTAGTTGTATGCACCGGTGAGACCATCGGTTATCGAAAGAGTCTGGGTGCGCTCGAATTCCCGGGCATTCTTAAGGGCGATACCCGCTTCGCGAACGAGAAGCTCAAAAAGGCCCATCTTGAGGTCGTCCGGCTCCTGTCCCTTCGGGGTAACCACTGCCAGCGTTCCGATTCTGCTTTTCTGGTATTGGAGTGAAGCCACTATGAGGGCCTGCCCTCCCGCCGATCCGTTGGTGCCCGCCAGCCGCTCCAGCTGTTTTGAGGTAACGGCTCCGGTGAGCCGTGTGGGCTTTCGCATCCGGGAGAGCCGGTTGATCAGGGCGCTTCTCCTTATCCTGCCTTCCCTGACGAGGGGCCGCTCTTTTCCGGTCGGGCAGGTGTAGGAGATCCTCACCGGACCTTCCTTCTCTTCGAGGATGGCGAAGGCGGCCGAGCCCGACATGACCTCACAGACACAGGCCAGAATGGGCGTCATGATCCTGGACATGGATGCACCCGTGGTGATCAGACCGGACACCTCTATGAACGTGGAAAACACAAGATCGAGGTTACCTGGAAGAAGCTTCTGGCCTGTCTTGGACTTAGCCATGTGCAGAGGGGCCCTTTACTCAATCCGCCTGAGAGCTGTGATGATTATCCTGATGCCTCTGTATGTTACCCAGCAAATTGCCGCTATAACAGCTATCGGGAAATAATAGACTTGCTTGACCGAAATACCTGCCTTGGGAAATACCTGGTAGAACTTCCAGAGCATCACTCCCAGCAGGATGGCTATTGCAAGAAGTACGCCACCTCGTGCGATCTCTGAGATCTTCCTGGAATCCACTGTAGGCCTCTGTAAGGTGGTGCCCCCGGCAAGATTCGAACTTGCGGCACCCGGTTTAGGAAACCGGTGCTCTATCCTAACTGAGCTACGAGGGCCCCTCGACTATTCATATGTAATCACAGAAAAGATGTCGTAATTGTCAAGCAGTTTTCTGCCGTTAAGATCTGCAAGCTCTATCAAAAAGGCGCAACTCACGATCTTGCCGCCCAGCTTCTCGACGAGGTCGGCAGCCGCCCTGGCCGTCCCGCCGGTCGCAAGGAGATCATCGACCAGAAGTACCCGCTCCCCCTTGCTGATCGCGTCGGAGTGAACCTCTACCGAATCTGTCCCGTATTCGAGATCATAGGTCTGCTTGATGGTCTCATGGGGCAGCTTCCCCGGCTTGCGAACGGGAACGACTCCGCAACCCAGCTCATAGGCCATCGCGGCTCCCAGGAGAAAGCCCCTGGCCTCGATGCATACTATGCTTGCTATGTCAGCATCCCGGTAATGGGACGCCATCAAATGCACGGCCGACTTGAATCCCGGGCCGTCCTTGAGAAGCGTCGTTATATCCCTGAAGAGAATGCCTTTCTTGGGAAAGTCCGGAATGTTCCTGATCAGTTCCCTGAGTTCTTTAGGGTCAGCTTCCAAGCGCACCCTCCTTTCATGATGTCATGGTCGTCAGAATTTGTATGTAAAGTTCTTGAAATCCATCTTCGGTTCCTGCCATTCCACGTCCACCCCGGTCACATGGGCATGTCTGGGTCCCACCCGGAGCTCGCCCAGGAAAGCGCTCACTGCCGGCCGGTCGCCTTCCGCGATTACCTCAACGGAGCCGTCGGGCCGATTCCGGACATGGCCTCCAAGGCCCAATCCGGCGGCGGTACTTCTTACAAAGTACCTGAATCCCACTCCCTGGACAACTCCCGTTACCGTGATATGCGCCCTCACCAGGTTTTCCATCATCTACCGGCCTCAAGGCTCCAGGGCCTTGCTCACGGCATCTTCCGCGCTATCAGCCTGAATGATCGCCGCATCGCAGTCCCAGGACTTAAGGCCTATGACTCTCTTCCCGATGCCGAGGCTGAAGCCTATCTCGGACAGGGTGCCGTACCTGCCCCCTACCGCGATCAATATATCTGATGCCTGGGCGATCACGGCGTTCCTGGCATGTCCGAGACCGGTGGCAATGGCGATCTCAACATGCTTGTTGGCATCTTCCTTGACCGGCCCGGGCAGGATGCCCACCGTGAGGCCGCCTTCTGCCCTGGCCCCGCGGCAAGCCGCTTCCATCACGCCTCCCAGGCCCCCGCATACGAGGACGTGACCCGACCTGGCTATGAGCTTTCCCACCTCTTCCGCCAGGCCCAGGACCTCCGGAGAGGCCTCGCTGCCGCCAATCACTCCAACCAGTTTCCTCATACCGATTGCACCCTCCAACCTAATGATTCTATCCGTTCCATGGCTCGAGATCAACCTCCCAAATTCACCAAAAATGGGGTCGGGTCGCGAAATGAGAATTCACTATTCGCGACCCGACCCCGTGTTCTTACAGTGCCCTCTATTCCCCTGACATGCCCCCTATGCCGGAGGCTCCACAAGCTCCAAACCCAACGGGTCGAAGATCTCTTCGATCTTGAGCCGGCGACTGCTCAGCCCCTGTTGATGTGAGTATCGGAACAGCGCCTCCAATGTCTTGCGATTGGGCTCCATCCCGTAGGAATAGAAGTTGTTGCCCATCAATGTGCGGGTCTCCTCGAGCTCTTGAGCATACCAGGGCAGCATATCATTAAGCCAACCAGTCTTCGCCATGTCTTCATACGCAAGCTGCTTGGCCTGAGAATACGCGTTGAACACCGCCCCCGCCAGCCAGGGATTCTGCTCCAAAAGGATCT
>JAUVJV010000029.1 GCA_030592245.1 Candidatus Eiseniibacteriota bacterium | reverse complement strand
CAAGCCTTATTTAATATAGAGCCATTTGGGGCCGCGCCTGAGCGGGCGCGGCCCCCTGTATTTGAAATTCACAACCCTGGGGTCAGGTACCGATGTGTGAATTTGCCGATGTGTGAATCTGTGAATTCCGCTGACCCTCCTCACTCCGGGGGAGAGCCGGACTTAAGGGAGTATCCCATGGATCTATCGAAGGAAAAGTGTCCCGAGTGCGGTCACGCCTGGCGGCGCAGAAACCCCCTGCTCACGGTGGATCTGATCATCGAGATGGAGGGTGAGGAGGGGAGCATCGTGCTCATCGAGCGCAAGAACGCTCCCCCGGGCTGGGCTCTTCCCGGCGGTTTCGTTGACTACGGGGAGACGGTGGAAGAAGCCGCAAGGAGGGAGGCGAAGGAGGAGACCGATCTGGATGTTACCGATCTGGCCCAGCTCCACACCTATTCGGACCCCTCACGCGACAGCCGGGGCCACATGGTCTCGGTGGTCTTTTCTGCAAGGGCCAAAGGCACTCCTAAGGGAGGGGACGACGCCCGGGTGGCAAAGACATTCCCGGTTGAGAGTCTGCCCGGGGACATGGCATTCGATCACCGCGAGATCATCGAGGACTATCTGAAGGGGGGATAGCAGCCTGAAGGGCCCGGGCCGCAGCTCACTTCTTACCCTTGCTCTTCTCCCAGATCTCATCCATCTCTTCGAGGGTCATGCTGCCCCGCCTGGCGATCTCCTTCTCGACGTGGCCGAATCGCTCCCGGAACCTCTCTATGGTGCCCTGGAGGGCATCCTCGGCTCTGATCTCTAAGAACCTTGCCACATTGACCAGGGAGAAGAGGATGTCTCCCATCTCCTCCTTGACCCGTTCAGGGTTCATCCCCGCCCTGGCCTCCTCGAACTCCTTGATCTCCTCCCTGAGCTTCTCGAAAGCGCTCTCAACGGCATCCCAGTCGAAACCGAGGCTTGCAGCTCGCTGCTGGATGCGCTGAGCCTTGGTGAGCCCGGAGAGGCCCCTCGGCAATCCGGAGAGGACGGATTCACCCTCAGGCTTCTGGGCCTGCTTGGCCTTCTCCCACTGGTTGAGGACCTCCTCAGGCTTAAGATCCCGCTTCTCCCCGAAGATGTGGGGGTGTCGGCTCTTCATCTTGGCCTGGACTTCGGTGAGCACGTCATCGATGGAGAACCTGCCCTCTTCCTCGGCGATCCGGGCGATGAAGAGAATCAGGAACATATTGTCTCCGATCTCTTCCCTGAGCTTGGCCGTGTCGTTTTCCTCGATGGCCTCACAGGCCTCATGCATCTCCTCCATGAGGTGAGGCCTCAGGCTCTCCAGGGTCTGTTCCCGGTCCCAGGGGCAGCCCTGCTCACTTCTCAGGTACTTAACAAGATCGTAGAGATCGTCAAAAGCTTTGGACATCCTTTTGCCTCCGAAAGGTTAACAGCCCCAATGGTAAACCTAAGGGCCGGGGTTCACAACTCAAATTCACAAAGCGGCAAATTCACAAGTTGGTACCTGACCCCAGGGTTGTGAATTACAGATCAAATTCACAAAGCGGTACCTGACCCCGCGGTGTGAATTCGTCTAATACCCTGGAGACATTGTACAAAAAGGGGTTTGCAGTTGACACGGTCCTGTGTTATCGATAACATGGCCTTCACCGGGAGGAGTATATCCAATGGAGTTTGCAGCCTGGTCCGAGATTGATATCGGCGCCCTGAAGCGCAATGTGGAGAGGACCCGGAAGCTCGTGGGAGACGAGGTACTGATCCTTCTCACCATCAAGGCCGACGCATATGGCCATGGCTCTCCCCACGTCGGACGGGCCTCGGTGGCGGCCGGCGTCGACATGCTGGGTGTCGCCACCCTGCACGAGGGCATAGAACTCAGGGGCGCCGGCATTCGGGTACCCATCCTGATCTTAAGTCCGTCGCTGGTTAACGAGATCGACGAGATCCTCGAATGGCGTCTTACGCCGACCGTATCGGACTTGCGTTTCGCCCAGGCCCTCTCTTTCAGCGCTTCCCGCCTCTCAAGAGAGGTCCAAGTCCATGTCGAGATTGATACGGGAATGACCCGTGGGGGCGTCAATGAGGGTGAGGCCTGCGACTTCTTGCGAACGCTTGCCGGATTGCGAGGAGTCACGGTCGAGGGCGTATACACGCATCTTCCGTCAACCTATGGCGAAGATGCTGAGTTCACCGAAAGCCAGATCGAGACCTTCCAGGGGATCATCGATACCCTGAAGGGTGAGAGCATAGAGTTTCCGATGGTCCACACCGCGAACAGCGCCGCCATCACCCAGTACAAGGGCAGCCACTTTAATATGGTCAGGCCCGGCGGCATGATATACGGTATGTTCCCCGCGAAGGACATGAACGGCGTGGGACTGGAGCCCGTGATGAGTTTCAAGTCCAGGGTCGTCAATGTGAAGGAGGTCGGCAAGGGCAAGAGCGTAAGCTACGGCAGAACCCGCCGCCTGGAGCGCGACTCCAGAGTTGCCGCGGTGGCCGCCGGCTATGGGCACGGCCTCATAAGGTCGCTCTCCAATAATGGCGACCTCCTGGTGAGAGGACAGCGTGCTCCCATCATAGGCAGGGTCACCATGGATGTCACCCTGATAGACGTTACCGACATACCCCGGGTCGCCGTGGGAGACGAGGTCGTGATATTCGGCCGGCAGGGGGAGAGCGAGATAACCGTCTATGAGGTGGCCGAGCGCTGCAACACCATATCCTACGAAATCACATGTGGTATAGGAAAGCGTGTCCCGAGGGTCTATATCGAAGGTGGACGCGTAACCGGAATCGTGACCCTGATCGGGGAGCGATTGCCAAGGGAAGGCATTTCACAAAGCTGAAAGGGATTGTGCCATGGCAGCAGGGAAAGGCGAAGTCAGGATAGGCGACAGGGTCAACCACTCCAAGCTGGGTGTAGGCGATGTTCTGGATGTTCACCCGTTGGGTGAGGAAACCTGCGCCGTCATATCCTTCGAGCAATGGGGCCAGAAGAAGATCATACTCAGGTATGCCACCCTCGAGATCCTGCCCGAGCTCGAAGAGGAGGTAGAAGAAGACATCGAGGGAGGTGGAAAGAAGGATACAAAGAAGAAGGTAACCAAGACCAAGAAGACCGCGAAGGCTAAGAAGACCACGAAAGCTAAGAAAACCACGAAAGCTAAGAAAACGACCAAGGCTAAGAAGACCACGAAGGGCAAGAAGTCTTGACCGGTTCCCTGAAGGTGCTCCTCATCATCCTTGATGGGGTCGGCATCGGAGCCCTTCCGGATGCCGCGACTTACGGAGATGAGGGAAGCAATACCCTTGCCAATCTCGCTTCCGCCTCCGGCGGGCTTAAACTACCCAACCTCGAACGCATGGGGCTGGGCAATATCTCGCCCATTGCCGGGGTTACACCCCAGCAGGCCCCGGAGGCCAACTTCGGACGGATGGCCGAGGCCTCGCCGGGCAAGGACTCGGTCTCCGGCCACTGGGAGATTGCCGGTCTCATTCTTGACACTCCTTTTCCGACCTATCCCGATGGCTTCCCACCTGAAGTGATCGACGCGTTCACGGATGCGACCGGAAAGGGCATGCTGGGAAATAAGGCGGCATCCGGTACCGAGATCATAAAGGAGCTCGGGGATGAGCACGTGGAGACGGGAAAGCCGATAGTCTATACCTCAGCCGATAGCGTCTTCCAGGTGGCGGCGCATACCGATGTGATCCCGCTTGAGGAGCTCTATGAGATCTGTAAGACCGCCCGCGCCCTGCTCAGGGGCAAGCATGCGGTGGCCCGGGTGATCGCCCGCCCATTTACGGGCCCTTCCGGGGCCTATACACGAACTCCCGACCGGAAGGACTTCGCGGTCTGCCCGCCCCGGATGACCCTTCTCGATCAGATGAAGGAAAAGGGCCTCGAGACGATCTCCGTCGGCAAGGTGGATTATCTCTTCTCGAAACGCGGCTTCACGGGCGCGGTGCATACCAGGTCCAATGCGGACGGCATCGGAAAGATCGTCAGCACCATGGGTGAGCCTCACACGGGTCTTATCTTCTCCAACCTCGTGGACTTCGATATGCTCTGGGGCCACCGTAACGATATTACCGGTTTCAAGCAGGGCCTGGAGGAGTTCGACCGGGAGCTGCCCGGGATAATGGAGACGCTTGCCGAGAGGGACCTGCTTGTCATAACCGCGGATCACGGAAACGACCCCACAACGCCCAGCACCGATCACTCCCGGGAGTACGTTCCCCTGCTTGTCTGGGGGAAGGGTCTTAAGCAGGGAGTGGATCTCGGAACCAGGAAGACTTTTTCGGATCTTGGTGCTACAATCGGTGAGGTCTTCGGGATCAAGACCAAGGCCGGAACGAGCTTCCTGGATAGCATTCGGAATGGATAGCATCAGAAATGGATGACACAGAACTCATAAGAGAGGCCGCCAGGGCGCGTGAGAAGGCGTATGCGCCATATTCCGGGGCCATGGTGGGTGCATGCGTGGAGGTCGGGAGCGGTGAGATCTACTGCGCCTGCAATGTCGAGAACGCCTCATACGGGCTCACGATCTGCGCCGAGAGGGCGGCCATCTTCGCGGCGGTGGCCGCCGGCCACAAGCGGATCGGCAAGGTCGCGATATCGGCCCAGGGGCTTGAGAACCCCATGCCCTGCGGGGCCTGCCTTCAGGTGATGAGGGAGTTCGCCGTTGAGAGGGTGCTCGTGGACCGGGGCGATGACGGCATTGATTCATATGATTTTGCCGAGCTCCTGCCGCGGCCGTTCAAGCTTTGAGACCTGGCATGGAAACTCAAGATGGATAAAGATCTGGGCAAACAAATAGAGAACGTGGTAGGCCGGGCGTTTGAGGAAGAGGGAGCCCGGGTAAAGTTCGAGGGGGTACCGATGCCTGAGGAAAGGCTTCCGGGGAGCAAGGCGCCGCAGCTTAAGGTCGCCATCGGCTCCGACCATAGAGGCTATGTCCTCAAGAGTGGCCTGGCGGAGTTCATCCGCGAACTCGGCCATCTTGTGGTGGATTGCGGGGTCAACCGCGGCGAGACGGGAGATTATCCCGATATAGCCCAGGCCGTGGCCGGCAAGGTCGCGAGCAAGACCTGCGACCGCGGCATCGTCATCGACATGGTTGGCGTGGGCTCGGCCATAGCGGCGAATAAGATCGACGGCATACGCGCCGCTACCTGCAATGAAGTGGAAGCCGCCAGGTCCAGCAGGCTGCACAATGATGCCAATATCCTCTCGCTCGGTTCCAGCTTTGTCAACCGGGGCCTGGCACGGCGAATGGTCCGGATCTGGCTCGAGACGCCCTTCGAGGGCGGGCGGCATGCAAAGCGAATTGAGAAGATCGCCAGGCTTGAGAAGGAAGGACTGGATGCAAGACTTTGAGGCGGTTGTTGAGCGGGTCGTAAGAGAGGTCCTGGATAAGCTCGGCAAGGAAGGCATCACCCCCCCAGCACCGAGTGCACTGTCTGCGTCTCCTGCGGCCAATGCGTTGAGAAGGTGCCCGATGTTGTCGAGAAAATAAAGAACGCGGGCGCCGCGCGCATAAGCGCCTCTCCCGGCATAGGCTCGGTGGGTGGGGCCATGGCGCCCTTGATCGACCATACCTTGCTCAAGCCCGATGCTTCCGCGGCCGATGTCGAGAAGCTCTGCCGCGAGGCAAGGGAGTTTGTCTTCGCCAGCGTCTGTGTTAATCCATGCAATATCAAGCTCGCCGCGAGTCTCCTGGAAGGCAGCAAGGTCAAGGTGTGCTCGGTCGTGGGTTTCCCACTGGGGGCCAATAAGAAAGAGATCAAGGCCTACGAGGCCAGGAAGGCCGTCCTGGAGGGGGCCTGCGAGATCGACATGGTGATGAACGTGGGGGCGCTCAAGTCCGGTGACTGCCGCCTGGTGGAACAGGACATGCAGGATGTAAGGGAAGCCTGCGGACGCAAGGTGATAACCAAGGTGATCCTCGAGACGGCGCTCCTTACCGATGAGGAGAAGATCACTGCCTGCCAGCTCGCCATGAAGGCGGGGATGGACTTCGTGAAGACATCCACCGGCTTCGGGCCCGGTGGCGCCACGGTCGAGGACGTCCGCCTGTTGAGGACGGTCGTGGGTGAGGGAATGGGGGTCAAGGCCTCCGGAGGCATAAGGGATACCGAGACGGCAGCCCGCATGGTTGAGGCGGGTGCAACCCGGATAGGCGCCAGTGCCAGTGTTAAAATCGTAGGCGGACAGGACTGATGAGAGCCCCCGTCCTTTCTGCGAATGACATAATCGCCCGCAAGCAGAAGGGCGACAGCCTGACCCAAGCCGAGATAGAGTGGATGGTTCACGGGGCCGCCTCAGGCCGGGTTCCCGACTACCAGATCTCGGCCTTCCTGATGGCGGTCTACTTCCGCGGCATGAGCATCCGGGAGACCCGGGACTTAACAGCCGCCATGATCTCATCGGGCAAGGTCCTCAAGCTCAAGACCATCAAGGACATAAAGGTGGACAAGCACTCCACCGGCGGTGTCGGGGATAAGATCTCCCTGATCCTGGGACCCCTTGTGGCCTCCGTGGGTGTTCACGTTCCCATGATATCGGGCCGGAGCCTGGGCCACACCGGCGGCACCCTGGATAAGCTCGAGTCGATCCCGGGCTTTAAGACCAGGCTCACAGCCGCCGCCTTCGAGAGAACGGTCAAGAAGGTCGGCATCTGTATCATGGGCCAGACCGATGAGATAGCCCCGGCCGACCGTAAGATCTACTCCATAAGGGACGTGACTTCGACCATCATCTGCAAGCCGCTGATCGTGGGGAGCATCCTTTCTAAGAAGATCGCCTCGGGTACCGATGCCGTGGTCTTCGACATTAAGTGCGGCGAGGGCGCTTTCATGAAAAGTGTCCGGGAGGGCCGCGAGCTTGCCGCTTTCCTCTCCAGGGTGGCTTCCCAGCTCGGGCTTAAGACCAGCACCATACTTACCAGCATGGAGGAGCCCCTGGGTTATTGTGTCGGAAATGCGATAGAAGTGCGCGAGACCGTCGAGGTCCTGCGGGGCAGGCTGATCGACGACCTGCTGGATGTGACCCTTGCCCTGGGTTCCGAGATGGTGGTCCTGGCCGGGAAGGCACAGAGCCGGAAAGAGGCCACAACCCTCTTAAGAAGCGCCCTCTTGGGCGGAAAGGCTCTCCAGAAGTTCAAGCAGATGGTGAAGGCCCAGGGTGGGGATGCAACGGTCGCCGACAATCCCCGGAAGCTTAAGCTCGCAAGGCACAGGACCTTTGTGAGAGCAGCGAGATCGGGCTTTGTCGCCGACATAGACACCCTGGAAGTCGGGCGGATCGCCACCGTGCTTGGCGCTGGGCGCCTGAAGGCGGGGGACCGGGTGGATCCCCGGGTGGGAATCGAGTTCCTCAAGAAGCGGGGCGACCCGGTAAGAGCGCGCGAACCCATGGCCATCATCTATTCCTCGAGCACTTCCGCCGGACAGCAGGCCGCCAGAGGGCTCAGGGCCGCCATGCGCCTCTCCTTAAGAAAGCCCAGGCCAAGGCCGGTGGTGTTGGGCAGGGTCTAGAAAAGGGTATAGAAAAGGGGACAGCGCCCTTTCCCATGGAGAAGGGCGCTGTCCCCTTTTCTTAATCTTTTTCCAAAGATACTTGAGCCCGGTGACTCTTAATCCAGGTAGGAAGGGGCCTCGGGCAGATCGAGATTCAAGATCGAGAGCGTATCCACCGGCAGCCGGTTACAGAACCTCAAGGGTTCGGTACCGCTCACGAATACCTCGATCCGGGTCTCAGGGCAGTGATTGGTTGCCAGAAGACCGGTCTCCTTGCATATGTCCCTGCGGACTATCCCGTGAGGCTCGGGAAACCGCCGGTCGGGTATGGCCTCCAGGGCCCCGGTCATGAAGTCGATCCAAATCGGGAGCGCGACCCGGGCGCCCGTCTGTTTGTTTCCCATCGAGCGCTTCTCATCAAAGCCCACCCAGACCCCGGTCACGAGGTCGGGGGAGAACCCCACGTACCAGGCATCGCCATACTCATCCGTGGTGCCGGTCTTGCCGGCCAGGTTGCGCGTTATGCCGCGCGCACGGATCGATCTGCCCGTACCCTCGTCCACAGCACTCTGCAGAATGGAAGTCATCACATAGGCCGTCTGGGCGCTAATGGCCTCGGACTTCCGGGGATAGTTCTGCTCGAGGATACGCCCTTCGCGGGTCTCGATATGGGTTATGGTGATAGGTTCGGTTCTTATTCCCGATGCTGGAAGCACCCCGACGGCCGAGGTCAGCTCCAGAAGCGTCACCTCGAATGAGCCCAGCGCGATGGAAAGATAAGGCTGGAGCGGGCTCTTTATGCCCATCTGGCGGGCATAGGTTATAACCGTGGACTGGCCTATCTGGTCGGCCACCTTGATGGCCGGGATATTGATCGAGCGCGCTAGGGCCTCCCTCATGGTGATCGGTCCCTCGAAGTCCTCCGAGAAGTTCTGGGGCCTCCACACGCTGGTGTCGGCGGGCATCTCTACCACTATCGGGGAGTCCATTATTATGTCGCACGCGGTCATGCCGTTGGCTACGGCGGCCGTATAGACGAAGATCTTAAAGGCGCTTCCCGGCTGGCGGTGCGCCTGGGTCGCCCGGTTGAACTTGCTCTCGAGGAAGTCCCGGCCGCCCACCATGGCCTTGACGTGCCCCGTGTGGGGATCGATGGCCACCAGGGCCGCCTGGATATAGGGGGTGCTCACTCCCTCGATCTCGTTGTTTCCGAGGGTGTCTCTGGCCTGGTAGCCGAGGTGCTTCTCCATCGCTCTCAGGTTGGTCTCCAGCGAGCGCTCGGCGAGCTCCTGGAGCGCGAGATCCATGGTGGTATACACCTTGAGGCCGTCCCGGTAGAGGGCGGATGCCCCGTACCTGTGCTCGAGGATTTGCCTCACATGCTCCGTGAAATAGGCGCCCAATTCGGCCCTCTTGGCCGGCAGGATCTTCAGTGTATCGTGCTTGGCCCTGGCGGCCTCAGGCGCATCGACCATGCCCATCTCCACCATCGCGCCAATTACGACGGTCTGCCTCTGCTTGGCGGCGTCGAAGTGCCTGCGCGGCGAATATGCCGAGGGGTTCTTAGGCAGGCCCGCCAGGAAGGCGCTCTCGGCAAGCGATATTCCCCCAAGCGGTTTTCCGAAGAATCTCCGGGCCGCGGCTTCCACCCCATAGGCCCCCTCACCGAAGTAGATCTGGTTAAGGTACATCATCAGGATCTCATTCTTGGTGAAGTGGCGTTCGATCCTGACGGCCAGAATGGCCTCCTTGATCTTACGGGTGAGTGTCTGCTCCTGGGTGAGGAAGAGATTGCGGGCAAGCTGCTGGGTGATGGTGCTGGCACCCCTTACGATCTGGCCCGCGATGATGTCCTCCGAGAGGGCCTTTCCGATCGCGAAGACATTGAGGCCCCAGTGCCGGTAGAACTTGCGGTCCTCAATGGCGATGAAGGCATCGGACAGCTGCTGGGGTATCTCGCGTAGAGGCACCTGAACGCGGTCCTGCTCATAGAAGGCCTTGATCGCGTGCCCGTGAACATCGTAGATCATGGTCCGGGTCCAGGGCTGAACCGAGACCAGGGCGTCCGTGGACGGCAGCCCCTTCGAGTAAAAGGAGTAAAACCCCAGGGAGACTCCGACCGGGACGCAGATCAGTACCATGACTGTAATCAGATACCTCTTCATAAGACCTCTCCACTCGAATTCACAACCTTGGGGTCAAGTACCGGATTGTGAATTCACAATCCGGTACCTGACCCCAACTTAAACCAGTGGCGGACCAAGTTCAAGTCCTACCTCCCCGGCGCCGGTGACGCCCTCGCCGGTCTCGGTGAAACCCGGCCTGACCTCGGTGAAGCCCTCGCCGGTCTCGCCTTCGCGAAGCCCCGGCCCGCGTTTGCCGCTCGCCTTTGCGAAACCCGCCCTCACGGCGAGAACCAGCATGCCCATCTCACACCACATCAGACGAGCGTAGCCCCATTTTCCTTGCAACCTCAATCACCAGGTGGTAGATTCCTTTCTAATCAGGAGGGTCCGGGGAGCCTTGACGCACGATAAGAACATAGAGAATCAACTCGAAATCATCCGGCGTGGCACCGATGAGATCATCTCCGAGGAGGGCTTGAGGGCCAAGATCGAGCGCTCGATCAAGACCGGCAAGCCTCTCCGCATCAAGCAGGGCTTTGACCCCACGGCTCCGGATATCCACATAGGCCACGCCGTCGGACTCCGCAAGCTCCGGGACTTTCAGCGCCTCGGCCACAAGGTGGTCCTCATCGTAGGCAACTACACCGCACTGGTTGGAGATCCGAGTGGCCGCTCCAAGACCAGACCCCGGCTGACGCAAGAAGAAGTGGAAGCCAATGCCAGGACATATCTCGAGCAGTTCTCCAAGATAGTGAATCCCGATGAGACCGAGATACACCGGAACGGCGAGTGGTTCAGCAAGTTCAGCTTCATCGATACGTTGAATCTCACGGCGCTCTCCACGGTCGCAAGGATCCTGGAGCGCGACGACTTTGAGAAACGCTACAAGGCGGGTGAGCCGATAAGCATTCACGAGCTCATCTATCCCTTGATGCAGGCCTATGACTCGGTCGCTATCGATGCCGACGTGGAACTGGGCGGCACCGAGCAGAAGTTCAATCTTCTCCTGGGCCGGCAGGTTCAGTAGCATCACGGCAAGGAGCCCCAGATCGCCGTCACGGTTCCGATCCTCGAGGGTATAAGCGGAACCGAGCGCATGAGCAAGTCCCTGGGCAATTACATCGGGATCGATGAGGAACCCAACCAGATTTTCGGTAAGGTCATGTCGATCCCCGACGACCTCATAGTGCGCTACTACCGCCTTGCCACAGAGGTCGCCGACGAGGAGATCAAGCGAATAGACAATTCCCTAAAGACGGGGAGCGAGAATCCGAAGAACCTTAAGGCTGATCTCGCTTCGGAAGTTGTACGCATCTACCACGGCGACTCCCAGGCAAAGGCTGCCCGCGAGGAATTCGAGCGCAGGTTCGGAAGCAAGCGCGGCACACTTAATCTGGAGGGCGTGGAGAAGATAATCCTTGAAGTCGATGGCGACGCGCTCTGGATCGTGAACCTTCTCAGGGACGCAGGGCTGGTCAAAAGCGGGGGAGAGGCCAGGCGCAAGATCGCCGCAGGCGCCGTCCGCATTGATGGGGAGAAGGTCACAGACCCCTCCTTTGAAGTGCCGTTTGAGCCCGGCAGGGAGATGCTTGTAAGGCTTGGCAGAGAATTTCGGAAAATCGAGATCAGGAGGTCAAATAAAGCTTGACAGGGCCTCTAGCT
>JAUVJV010000181.1 GCA_030592245.1 Candidatus Eiseniibacteriota bacterium | reverse complement strand
GTACTTTCAGTGCGCTCAAGCACCGCAACTACCGGCTCTTCATCACCGGGCAGGTAATCTCACTTTCGGGAACCTGGATGCAGCGCGTGGCGCAGGCCTGGCTTGTCTACGAGCTCACCAGGTCGGCGTTCGCCTTAGGCGTGGTGGGTTTTGCCACGCGTGCCCCGGTGATTTTCCTCTCGCTCTTCGCCGGCGTCCTCGCCGACCGCGTGGACAAGCGGAAGATCCTGATCACTTCACAGGTGTTCGCGATGGCCCAGGCCTTCGTGCTTGCAGTCCTGACCCTTGCCGCCGCGGTGGAGTTCTGGCATGTTGCCGTGCTGGGAGCTGTCCTGGGATCGACCCAGGCCTTCGACGCGCCGACCAGGCATAGCTTCTTTAAGGAGATGGTCGGGGAAAAGGACCTGATGAACGCGATAGCCCTTAACTCCATAGCCTTCAACACAGCCCGCCTGATAGGACCTGCCATTGCCGGTGTCCTCATCTACACCGTGGGAATCGGCGCTTGCTTCCTGATTAACGGTTTCTCCTTCCTGGCCGTGATCGTGGCCTACCTCATGATGAAGTTTGCCGTGAAGCCGGCCCCACTCGCAGTCGGGAGCCACTGGGAGGAGCTGAAGGACGGTATCCGGTATGTGAGAAGTCACGAGACGGTCAGGACTGCCGTGTATCTTATTGCGGTCGCCAGTTTCTTCACTTTCTGCTATGCAACCCTGCTTCCCGTGTTCGCCAGCGACGTGCTCGGGGGTGATGCCGGAGTGTTCGCCGGCCTGATGACGGCCGCGGGGGCCGGTGCCCTGGTCGCGGGCCTGGTGGTGGCATCACTCGGGGATCATAAGCGCAAGGGACTGCTAACATCGATTGGAGTGATCTGGTTGCCATTGAGTTTGATAGCCCTGTCCTTCGCGCGCTCGCGGCCCCTTGCGGCGGCGCTTTGCTTCATCCTGGGACTCGGCATGATCCTGCTCACCGCCAGCATGAGCACGCTGGTCCAGAGCGCGATTTCAGACAGGTTCAGGGGGAGGGTCATGAGCCTCTACGTCCTGGTCTTCCTCGGACCTCTCCCCTTCGGCAACCTCCTTGCCGGGCGCCTGGCCGAAACCCTGGGTGTAGTTCCTACGATGCGCCTCGGTGCGGGTATTTCCCTTGTCGTGTCGCTCCTCATTCTCTTAAGAAGCAGCCGGTTCACAAGGTTCGAGACCTGACGTAAGACTCGATGCCTGGCATGGCGGGCCATACGGGACTCGAACTCGGCCTTGACATCCCCGGTCCATTTGTTAGTATGCACTTAGTGTCGCTCCTATCCTCCCTCAGGGAGCACCTGGGCGGGGTTTGAAGTCCAGGCACGGCGGACCAGATTCCCGTATGAGCAAGATTGTCTGGGGTTCGCCCTTAAGCAGGCGAAACCTGGCAGAATTTGGCGCATCAATATATAGATGCTAAGAACATACATCAGTGGGAGATCATAACATAGAGGGAGTATATCTGGCATGAGACAAAAGACCCTGACAGGCTTGGCAGTCCTGGTCCTGATGGCGGCGGGCCTGGGAACCGGTTGGACGACTGATATCCCCTCCACCCCGTTTGAACCCAATGGCAGTTACTTGAACTACCTGGTCTACGTCGAGGCCAGCCGGAGCAATGGTGTCGTCCCCTTTGAGGTCACTTTCAAGCTCAGGACAACAGGGCCCACGGAGTTCATTAGGCGTGTCCAGTGGGACTTGGACTCCGACGGCTTGCCGGAGGCCATGGGTGATTCGGTCTGCATTACTTTTGACAGCCCCAAGGACTACAATCTCAAGGTTACCGTCGATACCAGGGGATTCGGGACCCACGAGCGCACCCTCACAATATCCGGCTATTCGGCTCTGATGAGCATCACCTTCGATGATGGTCCTCTTTCCATCTATACCCAGGCTCTTCCGCTTCTCGAGAGCAAGGGGGTCAAGGCGACCGCCTACATAGTTCCGACCTGGCTCTCCCTCACCGACTACATGAACTGGGACCAGGTGACGGAGCTTCACGAGGCCGGATGGGTCATAGGGAGCCACAGCATGACTCACCAGAAGCTTCCCACGCTGGCCGACTCCAGCCTCGACTATGAACTCCGGCAATCGCAGGTTGAACTTCAGTCAAGGGGCTTCCCGGCCAGGCATTTCTCGGCTCCCCACTGTCGCTATGATGACAATGTCATTGAGACGATCAAGCAGTACTATGACACCAACAGAATCTGCGATGGAGTGAATCCGGCCCCGGCTGACACCGATCCGTACCGGCTGCTCTCGTTCCTGTCGTACTCGTGGCGCGCCCTTTTCACCTACCAGACATATATAGACAGCGCCATCGCGATGCGAGGCTGGTGCATCATGACCAACCACGAGATTGCTGAGGATTGCACGTCGGACGTTTGGTGCCTGACCACCCAGATGCTTTCGGATGTGGTGGACTATGCCCGTGAGAACAGGGTCAAGTTGGTGACCATCGACGAGATGCTGGGCAACCACGACCCCCCGGAACTGGCGGGGATCATCCCGGGTACAGATACCGGGCAGTCCGTCACGGTCAGGCCTGCGCTCACACCTGTAACCGGCCCGAACGGAATTGCAGAGATTGAATACACCGTCTCTGAGCCTGTTCACCTGGATGTCTCGCTCTATGATGTCATGGGCAGGCGCGTGCGCCGGCTGTTTTCCGGCAATCTCCCTCCCGGAGACTACTCCCACGAGTGGAACGGGCGTGACGAAGGCGGCGAGCCGGTGGGAAGCGGATCCTACTTTTACCTGCTCCAGGTGGATGACCGGATCGCGGCAAAAGGGCGAATCATCGTCGTCAGATAGCGAGCCCGTGCGCCGGAGGCCCGCGCAATCAGGGCCTCCCAGCCACATCCAAAATCTGTTGCACAATCCTCCCACAGGTGATACAATTCCAAGTCTTGCAGATCAGTCCTGCATGCCACGTGACTGTTTGAAACTGACTGTTTGAAAGGAGGTTTGAAGTGGCCCGGAAGAAAATAGGAATGATTGGAGGGGGACAGATCGGAGGGATCCTTGCCCTGCTTGCGGCGCAGCGGGAGCTGGGCGATGTTGTCATCCTGGACATCCCGGAGAAGGAGAACTTCGTAAAGGGTAAGGCGCTGGACATAATGGAGGCGACGCCGATACTCCGCTGTGACGCGAACCTGAGCGGTACCAGCAACTACGAGGACTTGAAAGGTGCGGCAATAAACATCATCTCGGCGGGACTTCCCAGGAAGCCCGGAATGACCAGAGAGGATTTGCTGTCCACCAATGTCAAGATCATCACGGCGGTTGCAGAGCAGATCAAGAAGCACGCCCCGGATTCGTTCAACATAGTGTTGACCAACCCGCTCGACGCGATGGTGTATACCTTCAAGAAGATCACCGGTTTCCCCAAGGAGCGGGTCGTGGGAATGGCCGGCGTTCTCGATACATCCAGGTTCCGTTCGTTCGTCGCCATGGAACTGGGCATCTCGGTTGAAGACGTCTCGGCATCGGTGCTCGGCGGCCACGGTCCCACGATGGTGCCCATCTTGAGGCTATCGACCGTGGGAGGCGTCCCGATTACCGAGATGATGCCCAAGGACAAGCTGGACGCTATCGTCGACCGGACCAGGAAGGCTGGAACCGAGATCGTGAAGCTTCTTGAGAACGGCAGCGCGTTCTTCAGCCCGGCCGCGAGCGCCATCGCCATGGCCGAGTCCTATCTTAAGGACAAGCGGCGGGTATTCACCTGTGCCGCGATGTGTGAAGGCGAGTACGGAATCGATGGGTACTACATCGGAGTCCCGGTTATCATAGGCTCCGGCGGAGTGGAGAAGATCATCGAGATCAAGCTCACCGATGAAGAAAAGGCCCAGCTGGCTAACTCGCTGGAAGCAGTGAAGAAGGCCACCGCGGATACCGGCCTTTAAAGAGAAGTGAAGTCAAGGGGATGGGTCTTCCCATCCCCTTTTCCATTTCTGCCACTCATCTGCAACTGATTGTTGCGGCTCCGTCCGAACCCGAACGGGCCGCGGTCTAGATCTGGCCGAGCCGCTTGATCTGGTTTTCGTCCTTCCTCCAGTTTTTCAAGACATCGACCTTGATCTCCAGGAAGACACCTTTGCCCACGAATGACTCTATCTCGTCTCTCGCAGCCTTGCCAAAGCTCTTGACGGCCTCTCCCCTGCTGCCTATCAGCATACGCTTCTGGCTGGTACGCTCGCAAACGACGATTGCGCGTATGTAGTCCTTGGCATCCTTCCGCTCCTTATACTCCTCTATGACCACGGCAACCGAATAGGGAATCTCCTCTTCGAAATGCTCGAAGACCTTCTGCCTGATGATCTCGGCCACGAAGAACCGCTGGGGTCTGTCCGTCAGGTCATCAACCGGATAGAAAGGCGGGCGTTGCGGAAGGCGCGTCGTGATTGCCTGCTTCAGCGAATCCAGCCCGTCTCCGGTGAGCGCCGAGATGGGCACTATCTCTTCAAACGAATTGAGTCCGTGGTAGTATTCGATCAGGGGCAACAGATCGGGCTTGGAGACCTTGTCTATCTTATTCAAGGCCAGAATCGCTTTCTTGCCCGTGCCGCCGAGCTTCTCAAGCATCTCGCTGCCCGCCTCGAGGCGCTTGGCCCTGGGATCGACCATGAGAAGGACCAGGTCGGATCCCTCGATCGCAGACCAGGCATTACTTAACATGAGATTCTGTAAGGCATAGTGCGGAGTCATGATTCCCGGACTGTCCAGGAAGATGACCTGGATACCCTCCTCGCTCAGTATGCCAAGGACCTTATGCCTCGTGGTCTGGGGCTTTGAGGTGACTATGGAAAGCGGGAAGCGCAGCAGGCGATTGACCAGGGTGGACTTCCCTACATTGGGTCGTCCTGCCACGGCAACATAGCCGCATACGAAATTCTCTTCGGGTTTGGTATCCATACTGCCTATATACTACGCACGAAGACCCTGAGCTTCAAGGCCAAAAGAGAATGTGCAACCTTCCGGCCGCTCCGCGCATCATATAGATGTTACGGATACTTAAGAGCATTGCTTGTGACCCAAGTGCAGGATGAGCAACAGAGCCTCTAATTCGGGGGAGCCTCAAGGCTCCCCCGGTCTCATTTTGCTTACCACCCACCCGCAGTGACAACAGGTGTGGTCACATCAGGTGTTATCAGAAGAAGTACCTGAGTCCCAGACTCCCATTCATACGAAAGTCTGTCGAGGGCGCGAGGTCCAGGATCGGGGCGACCTCGAAGAAGATATCGATCGGCGCATCGTCGAAGACATAGTCCAGCCCCAGCGGGACCCGGATACCGATCCTGCTATCGCCCTCCGTTGCCTTGAGCCGGCCTCCTATGCCCACATAGTAAAGGAAGCCCCCGTGGTCGATGTCCGCGCCTAAAGGTCCGTGATAGAGATAATCCATGTGCACGTGAAACGCGCTCACATTGCCGAAAGACCATGCGGCCGCACCATCAATCGCATTCCGGTCGTTCAGCCACTGCTTGAAGCTGATGCCTGTCGGCTCGCCCAGGATTATCCCGAGTCCGAAGCCGCCTGTCTGGGCCGCTGCGG
>JAUVJV010000069.1 GCA_030592245.1 Candidatus Eiseniibacteriota bacterium | reverse complement strand
TAGTACCACCACAGTCCCGGACTGTCCGGCTTGATCTCCAGGGCCTTCTGCATCTGCACCATGGCTTCGTCGGTCCTCTTGAGCTTATCCAGGGAACTGGCGAGCGTTACCCTCAGCTGCGCAACCTCCGGCTCCATCTCGACCGCCCTCTGGTAATACTCCACGGAGGACTCATAGTCTTCCACTTTCATGGTCAACCAGCCCAGCGTCTTGACGATGTCGAAGTCGTCGGGCGAGAGTACGATCGCCTGCTGGTAAACCGCGATCGCGTCGGCAAAGAGCTCGTTCTCATAGAGGATATTGCCAAGCTTGACCACATTGACCACATTCTCCGGGTCCAGCTCGACGGCCTTCCGGTACGCTTCAATGGCCTCAGGCAGCAGTCCTTGCTTGTCATAGGCCGCGCCCAGGTTGAGGTAGTTGTCCGGCAGATCAGGAGCAAGCTCTATCGCTTTGTCGTACTGCTCGGCGGCATCGCTGAACTTCCCATCGGCAATCAGGGCCCATCCGTATGCCGAGCGACTGTCCGGATCTTTCGGATCGAGCTCGACGGCCTTCGAGTACATCGTGACCGCCTCGGGGATCCTGTTCTGCTCAAGGTAGATCCGTCCGAGATAGGTATAGGCCCTCTGGTAGTCGGGATCCATCTCGATCACGCTGAGGAACTTGCTGGTGGCCTCGGCATACATTTTATTATCGTAATACTCGGCACCATAGTAGTACTCCTCATCGACCTCACTCACATCGGGCCGGTCCCTGTTGGGCATGGTCCTGGGCTGCTCTGTCTGCTGGCTGACGCAGCCAGCCATCAGGGCAAGCGAAGCAATCACCACGACAAGCGCTGTAAACCTGATCACCATGAAATATCTCCTTTCAAAAGCGGTCTTCAGTCCGCGGCCCGAATGACCGCCAAACTTTACCAAATAACTAATCAGCTGTCAAACCGTTCGCAAGTCCGGGCCGGCGCTTATTCCTGTCTGATCTGCTTCTCTGCCCGTTCGACCGAGAGTCTCGCTCTCTGGACCGTCTCCCCTTCCTCACCACTCTCCACGACCGTAGTCCACTCGCGGATGGCCTCCAGGACGAGGCCTCTCTCGGCAAATGCCAGGCCCAGGTTATAATGAGCCTCTATGTTGCCGGGATCCACCTCGAGAGCTTTCTGGAAGTAGTCGACCGCCGTGTTTACATCCAGTTCGGTATAATAGACCATGCCCAGGTTGTTATAGGCCTTGGCGTCGGCCGGGTTGAACCTGATCGCCTCTTCAAGCAGGACTTTGGCGCTGTCGACCTCATCAGACTCCGCGAGCAGCATCGCCAGGTTTACCCTGGCCTTGTTGAGGTCCGGGTCCATGCCCAGAGCCCGCTCATAGCTCTCCATCGCATCCACAGCCAGAAGCTGGTCGGAGTAGAGGTTGCCGAGCTCGTAGTAGACAAGCGCATCCTCAGGGTAGGCATTCCCCATCTCTTCGAGCATTTCTATCTTTTCCTCAACATCCGCATCCTCCGGGATCGTCTCTATCGGAGCCCGCTTGACCGCCGGGGCGCCACACCCCACCAGAAACACTGCCACCAGTACCGCCACCAGGATCAGAAATGACATCTTCTCCATCAAGGCCTCCTTATAGCTTGCAAATGTGCGAACAGGAATCTTACCATAACCTCGTCCAATATAGTAAAGTGAGGGAATCGGACTGGCAACAATGAATTCAACTAAACTGGTCGTACAGAAGTTTGGGGGGTCCTCTCTGGCCACTCCGGACAAGGTCCGCCGGGTCGCGGAACTTGTCACCGGTGAGAAAAAGGCGGGGAAGGACGTGATCGTCGTCGTCTCGGCGATGGGAAACACCACGGATGAGCTCTTCGAGCTGGCCAGGACGATTTCACCCTCACCCCCCAAGCGCGAGCTGGACATGCTCTTGACCGCCGGCGAGCGGATCTCGATGGCTCTTCTGTCAATGGCAATTAGCCGGCTCGGATTCCAGGCAATATCATTCACCGGCTCCCAGAGCGGGATAGTAACCGACACCAGCCACACCAGTGCGAAGATCATGGATGTGAAAGCGTTCCGGGTCAGGGATGAGCTCGAGAAGGGCCGGATCGTGATTGTCGCCGGCTTTCAGGGTGTAAGTCCTGCCAAGGAAGTCACGACCCTCGGCAGGGGCGGGTCCGATACGACCTGCGTCGCGCTGGCCGCCGCGTTCAATGCCGAGGAGTGCGACATATTCACCGACGTGGACGGGGTCTATACCGCCAATCCCCGGCTGGTGCCGGAGGCCAGGAAAATCCCCAGGATATCCTACGAGGAGATGCTGGAGCTGTCATTCTGCGGGGCTGAAGTGCTGCACTGGAGAAGTGTGGATGTCGCGCGGAGATTCGGAGTGCGCGTACACGTCAGATCCTCGAAGAGAAAGGAGATAGGAACCATCGTGATGGGAAAGGAAGAAATCGAAACCGCGGACATATGCGGCATCACCCAGGACACGGGCCTGGTCGAGCTCACCTTCAGAGACGAAGACCGGTCGCCGGCCCTTGCCGAGCGAGCGCTGGCCGCACTCGACAAGGCCGAGATCCTTGTGAAACTCATGCGTGTCCTGCCCGATCCCGAGGGGAGAGGACAGCTCTCTGTCATGATCCCTGAGGAGCAGAGGGAGCAGGCCCTGGCAATCCTCTCGACCGAGCTCGCCGATCTTAAGGTCGGCATCGACGATACCCTCGCCACCGTCTCAATCATCGGGCACGGCTTGTGCAGCAAGCCCGGCATAGCAGGAAAGGTCCTGACCTCGCTTAGTGCCGCAGGCGTAACTCCTTTATCAATAACGACATCCGGAATTACCATGACTATCGTGATGAAGCGGTCCGAAGCCCTGGATGCAGTGAAAAAACTCCACTCCGACCTGGGCCTCGGGTAAAAGAGGGACAGCGCCCTTTTTTCAACCACTGGAAAACAAGGGCGCTGTCCCCTTTTTATTTTCCGCAATCGGAAATAGGTGTCTGTCCCCGTTCTACCTGAGAACCCCGGAACCCGCGTCGACCACTTCACCATCCCGCAGGGAAACAACCCTTCTCGAATAGTCGGCGATATACTTCTCGTGAGTCACGAGCACGATGGTCTTACCGTCCGCGTTCAGATCGGAAAAGATGTCCAGGATCTCCGATCCGGTTTTGCTGTCAAGGTTTCCCGTGGGCTCATCGGCAAGCACTATGGCCGGGTCATTAACAAGGGCTCGCGCGATCGCGACTCTCTGTCTCTCGCCGCCGGACAGCTCATTGGGGTTGTGGCGGACGCGTTCACCGAGCCCGACCCGCTCCAACATTTCCAGGGCTCTCCTTTCCCGGTCCTTCCGGCTCACGCTGGAATAGAGAAGCGGCAGCTCGACATTGTGCAGGCAGTTGGTGCGCGGAAGCAGATTGAAGGTCTGGAAAACAAAGCCTATCTTCTTGTTCCTGATCCTGGCGAGATCATCATCCCCCATCTCATCGACCTTGTTACCGTCGAGGTAATACTCGCCCTCCGAGGGTCTGTCAAGACAGCCAATGAGATTCATGAGAGTAGACTTGCCGGAACCCGATTGCCCCACAATCGCAATGAACTCGCCGGCCTTGACCTCGAGATCGATCCCCCTGAGGGCATGGACCTCCGTCCTGCCCATCTCATAGTTTTTCTTGATTCCCCGCATCTCTATGAGTTCCATACAGTATAAAGCCTCCTCGGTGCTATGCCTGCCTTAACCCCGTCTTCAGGCTGCGTCTTCAAAAAGAATACACTCCTTAGAAGTATACACCCCTGCCCGCTTCTGTGCCACCTTGCCAAACTGCCATCTCGCGGAACTACCATCTGAGAATCGCTCCCACGCCATCCTTCGCCTCCAGGCCCGCCCCTTTATTCACGTAGCTCACCTCGGCATCCTGGTGAACTGCCAGAACCGCAAGGTGCTCCGAGATGTCGCCCTCCCGGCCCACTTTCTTCCTGCAGTAAGGGCAGGTTTTGGCTCCGAGAACGTCCACCCCACCACAGTCGCCGCACAGGCATCCCTCGATATCCTCGCCGTCCACCATCACGAGCGTGTGCACGCGCCCTTTTTCGAGGGCGCGCACCGTGTCCTTCAGCCCCGTGACGGTCATATAGCCCTGATCGGAATCCCCAAGGAGCGCCCGGGCGATCTTCTGGGATCTCCGGTTCTCGGTCTCCTCCTCTATTCTCCTCGCCGCTGTCAGAACCTCGCTCGAGTTGGATACGACATCCACGGTCACATATCCCGCCAGGGTCCGCTGGAGATACGAATGCATAATCCGGAAGAGCCTTGTGCGGACCTCCTGCGCGCCGCCGATGATGAGATGGCCGAAGCCCTCACGTTTGTAGAACTCGAAAACCGTGTCGGCAACATGCTTGAGATGCTTGTTGGCGGCATCCTTGATGTGGCGCTGGAATCTCGCCTGTGCCCAACCACCCTGCTTGTGCCACCCGGGGACCAGATCGAAGATCTCGGTTCTCTCTGAGAGCTCGCCCTGGTACATGGTGAACACCCGCGCTTTCGCCTTATCCGCCACGACGATGCAGTACCGCCTTCCCTCGTCCACGAGCTTCAGCATGGGAAGCACATATGGCGAATGGTTGACCACACACCGGTCGGGCACGGCCACCGGCAGCCTGAAAACCTGCCAGAGTCCGGTACCGCCCGAGGCGAATATGGCCAGCCCCCTGGCCCTCCCCTTGAAGTCCATCTTGAGAAAGCCCAGAATCTTCTGAACATCCTCTTCCACCTTCGCCCTGTCATCGTCCGAGAGCCCGGCTTCGCCGACCGCAGCCTTCATTATGTCCTTGGCTTCAATCTCGTAGGCCTTGGCCTTGCTCTTGTAGACCCCGATTCCCAGGTAGAAGCTCAGTACCCAACCGGAGCCCGCCTTAAAGTGGAGCAAATCGACAACCTGTTTCCTGCTGATCATCTTATACTCCGACCTCCTGTTAATCCGGCGTTTCGCATTCTCCCCAGCCGAACTTGCCGATCAGGGGAACGAACACGCATCCTTCCAGCTTCTCAGTCTTGCGCTCTCCATCCCTCACAGTAACCCGGGTGAGGGTCTGCTGAAAACTGTTTCCCACCGGGATGATTAACCTGCCCCCGTCCGCCAGCTGGTCCACAAGCACCCCGGGAATCTCGGGAGCTCCGGCGGTCACCACTATGGCGTCATAAGGCGCCCTGGCGGCATAGCCCTCGGAGCCATCCCCCAGATGAATCTCCACATTGGCATAGCCGAGCTGCCGCAGCCTCTCGGCCGCTGCATCCGCCAGCTCCGGTACGCGTTCCAGCGAGACCACGTGATCGACGATCTCGGCCAGGATCGCGGCCTGGTAGCCCGAGCCAGTTCCCACCTCGAGCACTTTCTCGTGACCCTCCAGGTTCATGGTCTCGGTCATAATCGCCACCATATAAGGCTGTGATATGGTCTGCCCGAGGCCTATGGGAAGCGGCCGGTCGGCATAAGCAGAGTCCGAGTAATCCGGCGGAACGAAAACATGGCGCGGCACCTTCTTCAGCGCTTCCAATACGAGCCGGTTCTCAATACCCCTGGCCTTTATCTGGGTCTCGACCATTTTGAGCCGGTCTGACTCAAGGTTTCCGCTAATCACTTCGCCGCCTCTCTGAGCTGTGAGGCAGCATCCTCCGGAACGACCACGTTTATGTTCATCCCGGAGCCGATCTCGAAGCCCGCCCGGGTGGTAAGCCTAGGAAGGATTTCAAGGTACCAGTGAAAGTGAGGCTCCCCGGCTGAGTGGTGCGGAGCTGAGCGAACAACATAATTGTAGTCGGGATTGCCGAGCAAGGTATACATCCCGTTGAGAACGCTCCGCAGCATCGCTCCCAGCAGGTCGGTCTCGTCATCGGTGATAACACCGAAGGACGAGGCATGGCGCCTGGGCACTATCCAGGTATTATATGGCACGGTTGACGCGAAGGGAGTGAAGGCCACAAAACCTGCATTGGATGCCACAATCCGTACCTTCTCCTCAATCTCGGCCTGTAACATATCGCAGTAGACGCAAGTGCCGCAGTCATCGTAGTAGCGCTGGGCGACTTCGAGCCTGTTTCTAATCTCCTCCGATACGATGGGGGTACCTATAATCTGAGAGTGCGGATGCGCCAGCGATGTACCGGCACCCTCTCCCTGATTCCTGAAGATGATGATCTGCTGGTTCCATTCCGACCTGTCAAGCTCAAGGAAACGCGCCTTGTACGTGGCGACCACCCTCGATACCTCTTCCTCGGTCATGGTTGCAATGGTCTTTGAATGGTCCGGTACTTCGATTACCACCTCGTGTTCACCGATCCCGTCCATCTCAAGGTACAGTCCCCTCCTGCTCCGCGCCGTCGAGACATTATCACCTGTTGGTTTTGAGAGCGCCGCAAACTTATTCGGCACCACTCTCACGGCCCAGGCGCCGGAGCCGTCACCTTCCTCGACGGGTAGGGTGAACATGGGTTCGGGCGTCATGTGCTCATTACCGGGACAGAACGGGCATGACTCATCATATGCCTCGAGCGGTGCTACATCCTTACCGTCACCCGCGAAATCATCCGGTCGCTTGGTCCTTTCGGTCGCGATTATACTCCATTTCCTGGTAGCCGGATCCTGTCTCAGCTTGGGCAAGATGAACACCTCCTCACTGACCGATCGGGTCTATCTCGAGATCTTCAATACCCTTGAGCACGTGCCTGCGGATCTCACCTGCGGCCGGCAGGCGTCTCTTGAGCGCACCCCTTTTGATGTAGCTCAGGTTAAGCGCCCGCACCTTGCCGCCGCACTCGCATGGGGCGTCCACCTTGACATCGGCAGGAACGACCGAGTCCTCGCCGCACTCGGAGCATCTGAGCAGCTTCTTCTCTCCGCTCATCTTCCCTCGCTTGGCCTCGAGCCGGCCTTCCACTTCAACGATGTCCATCGCGAAGTCCAGGACCCGCGCGCTGCTAAGGCAAGTCCCCACGCCGAAACCATCAACCGCGTCCCCGAGCTCCAGAAGGTCAGGCTCATCCATCCCGCCGCTTACCAGGATACCCACGCCGGAGAAACCCCTCATGTCGAGTTCCCACCTCACCTCCCGCACTATGTCCGCCATGCTGCCCCTCCGGGAGCGCGGGGTGTCGAGCCTTATTCCGCGCAGCGCCCCGCCGAGCGCCCGGCAGGCCACCAGAGCTTCGAACTTCTCGTCCCCGAAGGTGTCGACCAGGGCTATCCTGGTTACCTTCTTATCAATAACCATGTCGAAATCCTGAATGGCCTTCTCGATCCCGCCGGAGAGGATCACGAGGGCATGCGGCATGGTGCCCGACGGCTCGATGCCGAGAAGCTCCGCCCCGGCCAAGGTCGCGACCCCGTCGCATCCTCCGATGAAGGCATTCCTTTCAATCATCGGCGCTATGGCCGGATGCATCCGCCTTGCGCCGAAGCTGATGAGCGTGCGGTTGCCTGCCGCTATCCTCAAGCGAGCGGCCTTGGTGGCCACGCCGGAGGCCTGGGACAGAAGTCCCAGCAGGGGAGTTTCCAGCACCGCGAAGTCGGTATAGTTTCCCTCGATCGTCACCACCGGTTCCAGCGGCCTTATCACGGTTCCTTCCCGGAGGGCCCTGACGTCAACGTCGATGCCTTCCAGGAGGGACAGGCATTCCTCCAGCCCCGCGGAGATCCCCCAGGTGTAGCCCTGGGGCAGGCCCTTCACCGTGAACTCCGCCTTGACCCGTTTCGAACCCCGCGTTCGCTTAAGTACCTGGACCGCGCGAGAGAAATAGACATCGGTGGTATGTCCCCGCCTTATCTCGCTTTCGCTCGCGATGTGAAGCTTGCGTTTTTTCATATGACTCCCACCTTGAGTACCTTCGCCATCTGATCGAGCGCGAAGTTGTTCTCGTCGCTTGTGAGCGCGGCCACAGAGTCCCTGGCCACCTCGACGCCGAAACCCCGCATAACCGCATCCGCGGCAGTGAAGAAAACACAGATATTGGTCAGGATCCCGGTGATTGTAAGGTGCCTGATCCCGTTCTCCTTGAGGATCTCTTCCAGGCGTGTCCCATAGAAGGCCGAATGGGTGGTCTTATCCACCACGAGGTCCCCGGCCTGGGGGCTCAGCTCATCCACTATCGCGGCGCCGAGCGTGTCCTTCACGGCATGCACGGGCCAGATCTTAAACTCCGGGTCATCTTCCGCATGAGCATCGCACACGAAGACAACCGGTATCCCGGCCTGTCTGGCCTCATCCATCCTGCGCCGCATCACGGGCATTATCGCCCTTGCAGCCGGGACTTCGAGAGGCGCTCCGGGGAGAACGAAATCATTGAGCATGTCGACCACGAGAAGGGCCGCCCGCCGCTCATTTCCCACGCTTACACGACCTCCACCTTGAGCAGGTTGGTGGTGCCGGGCTCAAGCGGAGGAATCCCGGCCGTAATAACTATGATGTCTCCCTTCTTGACCATTCCGGATCGCCTGGCCGCGGCCAGAGCTGACTTGAGCAGATG
>JAUVJV010000231.1 GCA_030592245.1 Candidatus Eiseniibacteriota bacterium | reverse complement strand
GCGGTTTCCTTGGCATCGGCCGGGCGGAAAACGGTGAGGCCGGGGATGGCCCTTAAGCTCATGACATGTTCGACAGGTTGATGGGTCGGACCGTCCTCACCCAGACCGATACTGTCGTGGGTGAAAACGTAGATGGTGTGGGCGCCCATCATGGCCGCGAGCCGAATGGCCGGACGCGCATAGTCGGAGAACACCAGGAAGGTGCCACCGTAGGGGATCACGCCGCCGTGCATTGCCATCCCGTTCATGATGGCGGCCATTCCGAACTCCCGGACACCGAAGCGGATGTTCCTGCCACCAGGGGTACCGAAATCGGAATAGCCATCGAGCAGGGTCTTATTGGAAGGCGCCAGGTCGGCCGAGCCGCCTATGAGGTTAAAAAGACTTCCGGCAAGGGCATTAAGGGCCTTGCCGGATGCGGCCCGGGTAGCCATGGCCTTTTCATCAGGACCGAACACCGGCACGTGGGCTTCCCAGCCCTCGGGCAGACCGCCACCCGCTATCTTCTCAAGTTGGGCGGCCAGCTCGGGATGCTTGGTCTTGTATCCATTGAGCAGCTCTTCCCATCCGGCCTCGAGCTTCTTGCCCCGGTCCACCGCCAGCCTGAAATGGGATAGCGCCTCGTCGGGAATATGGAAGGTTGGCTCAAGCGGCCAGCCGAGCTTCTGCTTTGTGGCTTCGGTGGCTTCGGCGCCCAGCGGTTCGCCGTGCGCAGATGGATCATCCTGTTTGGGACTTCCATAACCGATATGGGACCTCACTATGATTATCGAAGGCCGCCCGGTCTCGGCCTGGGCTTTCCTGACAGCCTGCTCAATCGCATCCAGGTCGTTCGCGTCAGCGACATGCTCAACATGCCAGCCGTACCCGGCGAAACGCTTTTCTACATCCTCGGTGAATGCGATATCCGTATGGCCTTCGATCGAGATGTCATTGTCGTCGTAGAGGTAGATAAGCTTGCCCAGCCCGAGGGTGCCCGCGATGGAAGCCGTTTCGTGCGAGACGCCTTCCATGAGATCCCCATCCGAGACCAGGGCATAGGTGAAGTGATCGACTATATCGAAACCCGTGCGGTTGAAATGCTCCGAGAGGAATCTCTCCGCCATGGCCATGCCCACGCCCATCGCGAAACCCTGGCCCAGCGGCCCGGTCGTGACCTCGACCCCGGGCGTCAACCCGGCCTCCGGATGACCGGGAGTCTTACTTCCCCACTGGCGGAACCGCTTGATCTCCTCGAGCGGAAGATCATAGCCGGCCGTATGGATGAGAGCATATAGAAGCGCCGAACCATGCCCCGCCGAAAGCACGAAACGGTCACGGTTGAACCAGGCAGGATTCTCAGGACTGTGCTTCAGGAAACGGTCCCAGACAACATATGCGATAGGTGCTGCCCCCAGCGGGAGGCCCGGATGACCCGATTTCGCTTTCTCCACCGCATCGACGGCAAGAAAGCGCAGGGTGTTCACACAGAGCTCGTCAGTCTTGTTCAAAAGCCCTAACCTCCCAGTCTTTATCAAGGATGAAGGTAACATATCAGACTTCCCTAATACAACTCCCAAGAGACACCGGCCGGGCTGCACTGGGCCTGAGAAGTTCGACAGCTGTTTGAGAGTGTGATAGTATGTTCATATGCGCAGGGGGGAGGCACCACATGCAGGCTCAAACGGATTTCGATCCGTGGTGGACAGCGCTAACCGTATGGGGTGTGGTGAACGCCGTCAACATTCTGCAATCGGTGGGGTTCCTTTCACGGGTGCGCACCGGAAGCATGGAGGTCAACCATCTTCTCGGCTATGTGATGATCGCGCTTGCGATTCCATCAATCGTGGCACTCATCGCGTTCGTTCGCGCGGGTGCTGGTTGGCTGCACTGGATCGGTCCGGCAGTGTTCGTCATTTTCATCGCCCTCATGGTTGTTGTGGACTATGCCTCGCCGGTTGAATTTCGTTCCCCGATGCGCTACGAGATCCTCGTGCCGTATCTGGTGCTCTTCTTCGGCGCAATCCTATTGATGGGGTTGCCGATGTTTTGCCTGAATCGACAACTGTGGCTCCTCACAGTAGTGACCAGCGTGCTGCTGCTGGGGTCTATGGGTGTTGCGATGCGCAAGGGTGTAGGGTGAAGCATCGACACGCGGTTGTGGTTGCGAAACCTCTGGTACGCTGAAGCCAGGGATTACCGCCGTCCAACACGCGCATTCACCTGCCAAAGCCCTCTATCAATGACCGGCGGGTTAGGAATACCCTACTCCACGACAGCAAAAAACATTGATTTTCGGTGGTGCTGCGGGTGTAATGGGTATATGCGAGATGGAGCTATCCCGACACGGACCCCCTGGAATGGAACTTCGGATGGAGCATATGACGCCCGAGCATAACGACAGTCAAAGCGATGGCCACAACGGCGGCCTGAATGAGACGCGGTCATTCAAGGCCATGACTCCCGGCACCCTGATATCCCACTACCGGGTCATCGAGAAGATAGGTGAGGGTGGGATGGGGGTGGTCTACAAAGCGGAGGACACCAGGCTTAAGCGGATCGTGGCCCTTAAGTTCCTGCCTCCGCGGCTGCTCTGTGACTCCGATGCCAAGGCGCGGTTTGAGCAGGAGGCCCAGTCGGCCTCGGCCCTCAATCATTCCAATATCACCACTGTCTACGAGATCGACGAGGCGAACGACCGGTGCTTCATAGCCATGGAATTCGTCGACGGGAAGTCTCTTAAGACACTGATCGCGGAGGGGGCGCTCTCGCCGGATGATGTTCTTGACTATTCCCTGCAGATGGCCAAGGGCCTGGATGCCGCCCACCGGAAGGGCGTGGTTCACCGGGACATCAAGTCCGACAATATCATGGTGAACGCCGAGGGCACCGTGAAGATCATGGACTTCGGGCTCGCCAAGCTCAGGGGCGTGACCAGGATTACCAGGGAAGGCTCCACCATCGGTACGCTCAGGTATATGTCACCCGAGCAGCTCAAGTACAGCGATGTCGATCACAGGAGTGACATATTCTCGATGGGTGTCGTGCTTTACGAGATGATCACTGGGAAGCTGCCCTTCAAGGGTGATGAGGAAGGCTCACTCATAAACTCGATCCTCAACCAGCCGCCTGAACCGCTTGGCAGGTACAAGACCGGAGTGTCGGATGGCCTGCAGGCAATAGTCGATAAGGCGCTTGCCAAGGACAGGGAAGAGCGTTACCAGCACGCGGACGGTATGGCGGCGGATCTAAAGCGGGAGCGCCGGGTCACCGACCATGTGGACTTGACCGGGGTGGATCAAACCAGGGTTGTTGGTGTCGAGGCGCCCCGTAAGCCAGAGCGCCGCACCCTGGGCCTTGTTGCCCTGCTGGCCGCAGTCGCAGTCGTGATCATCCTCTATTTCGTGTTCGAGCCTTTCCGGGTTGAGATGGGACCAGACCGGGCCGCGATCGCCCAGGATAATTCGCTCGCCATAATGTACTTCGAGAACATGACCGATCCCGAAGACGGTGACAAGACAGGCCAGATGGTCACCGCTCTTCTGATAACCGACCTTTCCGAATCCGAGTACGTGCGGGTCCTGAGCCGCCAGCGGCTTTACGATATCCTCGCACTGCTGGGCAAGCAGGATCAGAAGGTAATCGATAGGTCCGTTGCCTCCGAAGTGGCCAGGGAGGCCGGAGTCAGGTGGATTCTGACCGGCACCGTCATCCAGGTTGAGCCCGGGATCATCTTGACCTCAGAGATCTCGAACGCTGAGACCGGTGAGATCCAGGCCACCCAGCGTGTCGCCGGGGAGCCGGGTGAAGACCTCTTCGTGCTGATAGACAGGCTGAGCATCGAGATTCGAAACGACATGGCCCTGCCCGAGGAGGCGATGGCTGAGGCCGACAGGGATATAGCCGATGTTACTACCCACTCGCAGGAGGCCTACCGGTACTATCTTGAGGGGATAGATCTCACGGAAAAGCTCTACAGCGACGAAGCCGTCACCAGCTTCCGGAAAGCGATCGAGCATGATTCGACCTTCGCCATGGCATATTACTTCCTGTCTACGCAGAGTGTGGGTGAGGAGCGAGATTACTTTCGCAATAGGGCGCTCGAGTATTCGGTTAATGCCAGCAAGGTGGAGCGCTATTACATAGAAGCCTATGACGCTTATTGTGCCTATGATTTCGAGGAAGCCATGCGGAGGGCTAAGAGGGTTCTTGATATTGAACCTGACCACAAGCTTACCCACTATACCGCGGGGACAATCTATAACCAGATGATTGGGGATCATGAAAAGGCGATCTACCACCTCAAGAGGACCCTTGAGATAGACCCGTTGTTCGAGCCGGCTTACAATCAGTTGGCATATGCCTACCACAGTATTGGAGACCACGACAGCTCGCTCTGGGCGATCAACAGGTACATCGATTTAGCCCCCGATGAGGCCAATCCATATGATTCACGCGGGGACCTCTATGCCTACGCCGGCAGGCTGGACAAGGCCCTGGAGTCTTACAGGAAAGCGGATGAGATCAAGCCGGGCTTCTCGATCCTCAAGATCGGGCACATGCACCTCCTCAAAGGCCGGTATGCCCGGGCCGAAAGCTGCTACATGGTTAAGGCTTCCGGAGATGATAGGTGGGACCGCTCAACTGCCAGGACCTATGTGGCCATCATCCCTATGTACCGGGGCAAGTTCGAGGAGGCCCTGGGACACTGCCCAGCTCTATAATCCAATATCAAGTTTAACT
>JAUVJV010000060.1 GCA_030592245.1 Candidatus Eiseniibacteriota bacterium | reverse complement strand
CTGTCCAACCTGAATTCGTGCTCATAGACGGTACCAGAGTGCCCGATATAGGGATCCCGGCGGCCAGCGTGATTGGCGGAGACCGCAAATGCGTCTCCATAGCGGCGGCATCCATAGTCGCCAAGGTCACCCGTGACGCCTTCATGGAGCGCATGGACTCTATCTATCCCCGCTACAGATTCCGGGTCCACAAAGGCTATGGCACCCGGGAACATATCGATGCCCTCCGCCTGTACGGTCCAACAAGACTCCACAGGTATTCCATCGAGCCTGTTCGAGGCATGGTGGGAAACCGCGCGTGAGGAGTATGAGATCCCAGGGTAACCGCTTCGAGAGCGTAGCATGCGACTACCTCACCGGGAAGGGCTACAAAGTCCTTGACCGCAATGTCTACCTTATGAGAAAAGAGTTGGACATAGTGGCGCTGGAAGGTGATACCATCGTCTTCGTGGAGGTGAAGGGTCGCAGATCGAGCGCCTACGGGAGCCCCTTTGAGGCCGTAGGGGCGGTGAAGCGACGGCGGCTCATCATGGCCGCGACGGCGTATCTTAAGAGGGAAAAACTTCTGGATAGGCCATGCAGGTTCGATGTGGTGGGGATCCGGCTCAAACCGGATGGGATGCATCACCTCGAGCATATCAAGAACGCCTTTGAGGCCGGCAGCTGAGAGGTGCCATCGACATGAGCTGGTACTGGTGGATAGTGTTGGGTATCCTTGGAATCAATGTCTTTGCCGTAATCGTGATCGGTCTGTTCCTTGTCTGGGACCGCTTCCGCTCGCGAAGGGCACACGCCGCCGAAAAGCAGTCAATGAGTAAACGAAAAACCAGAGGGCCGGGGAGGTAGAAGCAAGTGAGAAAGCTATTACTGGTAATCACGGTGATCCTGCTAATGGGGTGCGGGAAGGGTGCTGACGACCATATGCAAGACGGCTATGCACAGCTGAGGAAGGGCGATATGGCGAGTGCCGTCCTCGAGTTTGAAAAGGCGGTAGAGGCCGAGCCTGACAACCCCGAGGCAAGGAACGCCCTGGGCACAGCGCTGTCCGCGCTGGGCGATTTCAACAGGGCTCTCGAGCACTTCAGGGCTGCCGTTGCAGCCGATGATGAGTTCATTGAGGGTCACTACAACCTGGCGAGAGCTCTCTCCGAGCTGGGCCGGTTTGAAGAGGCCCTGGCGGAGTTCAAGATAACGGCGCAGTTAGATCCCGGTTACGCTCTTGCATACATGGGGGCCGGTGACGTCTTCGCGGCCGGCAGCGCCGTGGATCTGGCCATTGAATCATACCAACTGGCGATCGCCGCGGACCCCGAACTTCTGGCAGCCTACATGAGGCTGGCATCCATATATGTAGGCACCGGGGAGTACAACAAGGGAATTGACCTTCTGCTCGATGCAAGGGCGTTTCAGCCCGGGAATTCCGAGATCATCTCGATGGCGGGCCGGGCGGCAATCGCCAAGCGGGACTTCGGGCAGGCCGTGGATCTCTTGCAGCAGGCTGTCGAGATGGATACGCTCCACCTGCTTAACCGGAATGACCTGGCTACTGCCCTGATGCTGAGTGAGCGCGAGGATGAGGCCGTCGCCGTATGGACGGGAATTCTCAAGCTGAACCCTCCTCCCGAGCTGGAGCAGGTGGTTCTTCAGAATCTGGAGCGGGCCCGGGTGGAGTAGAATGGAGTAGGGGATCTGACCGGGTAGCCGTACGGGGTCGAAGAGCAGCTACACTTCCCACTCCATCTCTTCGAGCCTGTGTGCTGAAACGCGGAGAAGCGCATAGGTAAGAGCTGCCGCACCCACGCCCACCGGGATCAAGACCGACCACGGTACCTCATTGGCGGATTCCGAGTGTCCAGGGGCGCGGGTGATGGACATGAAGATAGCGACACCGGCGAAAAAGCCCCCCATGACACCCAGCATGATGAGGCGTCCCGACACCCGGAGCATTCGCTTGGGCAGCTTCCATTCCCAGTCGGTGTAGACGACGGCCAGAAGGACTCCGGCTGCAGCTCCGGCGAAGGCCATGCTGACAGACAGCCATATGGACTTTGCCATGAGCTGCCAGCCCATGACTCCCCCCGCCCGGAAGGCGACCGCCGCGACCGTAGCGAGCGGAGCAAAGAAGAGCACCGCGACCAGGATCTTCGAGAAGAGCTTCCTTAAGGCCGAGTTGGGGGAGACGAGTATTATCCAGAAGTTCCGTCCATCGATTCCGGTGGCATAGATGGCCAGGTTCATGGAGCCGATGAAGCTCAAGGTGGCGAATGACTGGATCAAGAGCGATGGGCTGAAGACCACTCCGGTTCTTGACCGGGAAATCAGAAACGGGAAGAGCGCCATCATGATGGTGATCGTGGCCACCGGCATGATAGCCTGGGGATCCCTCAGGAAGAGTGACGCTGTCGTGGACACTATGGCCCGCTCCACCCGGGGAAGCCATCCCAGGACGGCCGCAATCCTGACGCAATGAGGAGCGGGTCTTGCCTTCCCGGCGGGCGCGACCTTGGCCCATCCTTCCATGTACATTCTTCTGGCGAGGATCACCGAGACTATCATTAATACTCCCGCAATGGCCGCAAGGTAGGCGAAAGGTGCGAGGGCCGCGCCTAAGTCGTTCGCGGCGATACTGACCACTGCCTTCGCCGCGGCGCCGCTGGGGAGCAGTTTCAGGGCAAGCCGGTCCCCGTAAGCCGCGATGGCCTCCATGCCGGCATCGACATCCCCGCTCTTGATGTTTTCCTTGATGGTGGGTCTCATGAGCTGGAAGCCCACCCAGAAGGCGAGAGCCAGCACGCCGCCGGCCACACCCAGGATCTCCTTGACCCGGGACGCGGGCACATAGCGGGAGACCAACAGCCCGCAGAGCGTTCCCACGGAGACCGGGACGCTTAGGAAAAGCCCCACCACGACAATGGCGGCGGGATAGAAGCCGAATGGGGCATCCAGGGCAAGTCCGAAGCCGAGAAGCATGGGGAAGGCAATGATGCAGGATATGATCGATCCGGAACCCATGGCCTCCAGGTACTTCAAGGTAAAGACGCGCATCGCGGGAAGCGGTGCCGCCATCAGCAGGGGAAGGTCGCTTGATAAGAAGAAGATATTGGTAGTGGCCGCCACATCGAACACGAATGCCAGGAGGAGCAGGGCATGGAAGGCAAGGGCCACGATCGCCCCGGCCACCATGAGGCCGCCCGCCTCCATCGATGCGAGGGCGCTGAAGATCGCATAGGCCCCGATGACAAATCCCGATAGGGCAACTGCGACCACCGCGGCGGTTACTATGCGGGCGATTCGCTTGCGCCTCTCGCCGCGGGTGAATGCCGCCGAGAAGATCTTGAGCTTATACTTGAGCAGCTTCCAGAGTGGCATCTTTTTTAGGATTCAAGAAACCTGATGACTTCCTGCTCTTCCGGTCCCCCGGTCAATTCCAGGAAAATGTCCTCCAGGCTTCCACCTTTCTGTCTCGACTGTTCCCTGAGTTCGGGAACCGAACCGACCGAGACCAGCCTGCCCTCGTTTATGATCCCCACGCGGTCGCATACCCTCTCGGCGATCTCCAGGATGTGAGTGGACATGAAAACGGTTTTGCCCATTCGGCATAGCGCCCTCAGGACATCCTTCACGATCTTGGCACTCCGGGGGTCGAGGCCCGAGGTCGGTTCATCCAGGATCACGACCTGGGGGTCATGCACCAGGGCGGCCATTATCGAGGCCTTCTGTTTCATCCCATGGGAGTATGTCTCTATGATCTTGTCCGCACTCTCGGTCATGTCCAGGAGGCTCAAGAGGTCCCCAGTCCGCTTCTCGATGGTGGCGGCATCGACCGAGTAGAGCTCGCCCACGAACCGCACGAATTCCCGGCCCGTCAGCTTTTTATAGAGTACCGGCGTATCCGGCACCAGGCCCAGGAGGGCCTTGGCCTCGAGAGGGGATGAGCCGATATCATACTCGCCGATCCGGACACTGCCCTCGGTTGGCTTCAAGAGCCCGCACATCATCTTGATCGTGGTGGTCTTACCTGCCCCGTTGGGACCGAGGAAGCCGAAGAGCTGGCCCGGGCCAACCTCCAGGGAGAGGTTATCCACCGCGAGACATTCATCATACTTCTTCGTAAGATTCTTGAGCTTAAGCATCCCTTGTTCTCCTTCCAGAGGAGTCTATGGGAGGCCCGTGGCGTAGTCAAGCGGTGAGACACGCAGTCACGCGGGGGGAAGACGCCCTCAGGTGGTGAGAAGACGCCCTCAGGTGGTGAGAACGCTCCGCGGGGTAGCGGTCAGGCCTGGGTCGCCTGGCGGGAATCCCGCGCCGGCAGGGCCTCATACCTGTATTGACATTGCCGCACGCAACCCTTAGTGTGATATCAAATGCCTAGGGGAGGAGAAGCATGTTTACCTCGAGGCTTGTGATAGGTGTAACATTGCTCTGGCTTGCAGCCACGCCACCTGCGCTGGCGCAGACCGCCGTGGAAGACTCGGCAGAGGCCGGAGGGCCGGCCTTGAGGGTCAGTGAGATGGTGTTCTGTGCCGGTGTAAGCAGCATGACCCCTGTGGCTGCGGCGGATACTTTCCCGTCGGATATCTTCAGCGTCTACTGTTTCACCAGGATCGTGGGGGCCAGCGGTACCACCGCCGTACTACACAGGTGGTATTATGAAGATCGTAACCTGGCCAGCATCGAGCTTCCTGTGAAATCACCCCTGTGGCGCACGTGGAGCAGTAAGAAGATGACCTCTGGACTGCGGGGGAAATGGAAGGTTGATGTGACTGAGCTGGATGGGACAGTAATCGACTCCGGGACGTTCTGCCTGGAGTAGAACAACCCGAGGAGGTTAGAGATGAAAGCAGCAGTATGCGTATGCGTGATGCTCTTACTCGCCGTTCAGGTTTTCGCCCTGGAAGTCGAGCACAAGATCCTGCCCAATGGGCTCCGGGTCTATGTGGCCGAGAACCGGAATGCCCCGGTGTTTACGATGCGGGTCTATGTCCGTGCCGGGGGCATCTATGAGGATGAGTTTCTCGGCAGGGGAATCTCCCATAATCTTGAGCACCTGGTCTCGGGAGGGACCACGCACAAGCGGACCGAGGCCGAGGGCGAGAAGATAATGGACGAGATCGGTGGGGCGAGCAATGCCTACACTACGAGTGACCATACCTGTTACTATGTTGCCACCTCTGCCGAGCACGCGGACCACGTGATTGATCTCCTTGCCGACTGGACCTTAAACTGTGCGATGAGGCAGGAAGAGGTGGACAGAGAGCGGGGAGTCATCCAGAGGGAGATCGCGATGGGGCAGGATGAGCCCCGGCGCGTGATCGGAAAACTCTATAATGGGGCCATGTTCGTCAACCATCCTGAGCACTTCCCCACCATCGGTTATCTGGATCTCTTCAATGAGACCACCCGGGAAGATCTCGTGACTTACTATGAGCGTATGTATGTACCCGCCAATATGCACGTGGTTGCGGTAGGCGACTTTGACGCCTCAGAGATGATGCCCAAGATCGAGGAGGCGTTCTCCCAGTTTCCTTTCAGGACGCCCCACATACCCCTGCTTCCGGTGGATCCCAAGCAGATGGGGATGCGGTATGTCGAAGATGAGATGGACATCGAGCAGACCTATATGACGATTGGCTGGCGGACAGTCTCGCTGACCAATGAAGATACCTATCCGCTCCACGTCGCAGCGCGTATCCTGGGCGACGGCCGCAGCTCCAGGCTCTACCGCAAGGTGAAGGAGGAGCTGGACCTGGTACACACCGTCGATGCCAGCTCGTATAATCCCGAGTACGAGGCGGCGGATTTCACCGCGCATGTTACCTGCGACTTTGAGAAGGCTGCCGATGCGCGCGAGGCCATACGTGTGGAGATCTACCAGCTTCGCGAGGAGTATGTTACCCCCAGGGAGTTGGAGAAGGCCAAGACGCAGATAGCCAGCGACCAGGCCTTCGGCTTCCAGGATGTGGCCGACCAGGCGGGCGTAATAGGCATTGATGTCTTAAGGGCCGGCAATCCCAACTATAGTGACTACTACCTGGAGAGGATCAAGGCCGTTACCCAGGAGGACATAAGACGGGTCGCCAATAAGTACTTCAATGATGATGCGATGACGGTAGGGGTGCTTAAGCCTATCGGCTCTGTGGTTGCCGAAGCCGAGAAAGTGGTGGAGACCGTGGAGACTTCGGTGGTTGAGAAGAAGACCATGAACAATGGTGCGACGCTGCTTCTTAAAGAAGACCACAGCGTGCCCCTGGTGCATTTGAGAGCCTACTTCCGGGGCGGGAGCGCCTTGGAGGATCCTTCCAGCAATGGGGCCTTCTACATCATGTCTCGGATGCTGAGGAGAGGTACCAGGAAGCGCTCCGCTGAGGCCATAGCCGAGGAAGTGGACGGCATGGGTGGCAGGCTCTATTCGGGAGCAGCGGAAGATTACTTCACCTGCAGCATGGATGTCCTGGGCGAGAACTTCGATGACGGCCTGAAAATCTTCGCGGATGTCCTGATGAATTCGACCTTCGCGATGGATGAATTCGAGCGCGAGCAGCAGAACGTCCTGTCCATCCTGATGAGCCGGAACGACGATTGGCAGGACGATGCCGAAGTCCGGATGCGGAAGGCCCTCTACCAGGATCACGTCTATGGGATGGACCCCAGGGGTGAGCAGCCCTCGGTTGAGAGTCTGACCCGCGATGAGGTTTTCGATCTCTATGCTGATTACTGCACCCCGGGTAATATGGTGCTTGCCGTATTCGGTGATGTCGACCGTGACTATGCCGAGGCTGCCGTGAACAAGGCCTTCTCGCGGTTCAAGCGGAAGGGCCCTGAGGTGCCGGAAGTGGCCGACTGGGCGGGCCTCGAGCAGGACATCATGAGCGTGGAGCCCACAGAACGGCAGCAGGCCGTCATCTTCATGGGCTACCCCAGCAGGCGCGCGGACCATGAAGACTGGTATGCCATGAGAGTCTTGGACGGCGTGATCTCAGGCATAGGCTACCCCGGCGGCTGGCTGCACGGTACCCTTAGAGGCCAGCAGCTTGTCTACCTGGTGCACGCCTGGAACGCTGTGTTTCAGGGTAAGGGCTATTTCGCCGTCATTGCCGCGACCCAGCCCGAGACCGCGGACACCGCGCTTGTGATCATCAATGAGAAAGTGGACAAGATAAAGAATGAGTACGTCACCGACGAGGAGTTGGAAAACGCCAAGCGCATCTGTAACCTAATGCAGGATCTCTACTACTCGCAGACCATATCCGCCCAGGCCAATCTGGCTTCACAGTATGAGGTCCTGGGGTTGGGTTATGATCACAGGGTAGACTTCAAGCAGAAGATCAATGCGATAACCAAGGAAGACGTGCGCGAGGTGGCCAATAAGTATCTCAATGAGTCCGCCACGATCATGATAAGGCCCGATGCGGACGAGTACCAGACGAGTATGAACTAGGAACAAGAGGTAGGAACGAATAGTAGAAGTAGGAGCTAGCAGCAAGAGGTAGGAACATATGGAGCGACGGCTGCAGTACCTGAATCATCGGGAACACAAGAAGATCGTCCCGGAGAAGATCGACACCGTCATTGTGCCCGTGGGCACAATCGAGGCCCACGGGGTGACGCCCCTGGGGACAGACAACATAATCCCTGAGGCCATGGCTGTGCCCATCGCAGAGGAGATAGACGCCCTGATAGCCCCCACGGTAAACTACGGCATAACGCGGGGGCTGGCAGGACATCCGGGTACCATCACCATTACACCTGAGGTGTTCAAGGCCTATATGGCCGATATCCTCGAAGGGCTTGCGGCGAATGGTTTCCGGAAGATCATCGCCTTGAATGGCCACGGGGGCCAGACCAACGAGCTTAAAGACGCCCTCTTCGCCACAAGCCGTAAGACGCGCGCCAGGACCATGCTGGTGGAGTGGTGGGTCGACACCGACGAGGTACGCAATAAGCACCTTGAGCGCGAAGGGGGGCACGGTGGTTCGGATGAGACCGCGGCCGTGATGGCCATAGACAGTTCCCTTGTGAGGAAGGACCTCTATGATGAGAAGCAGGTCGCCTTCTACTCGCGGGCTTATGCGGCCTATCCGGTTCCGGGTTCCATCATCATCTATACCGAGGGTGATTCGTCGCTCAACTTCGATGAGGACAAGTGCAAGGCCTACTTCGATGCCGTGACCAGCAAGACCACGGGCATCATAAGAGAAGTCCTCGCCAAGTGGGATCTCATATAGCCGGAACCAAAGCCAAATTCACAATCCTGGGGTCAGGTACCGATTTGTGAATTCACAAATCGGTACCTGACCCCAACTGTGAATTCACAATTCGCGACCCGACCTCATATGTTGATTCCTTGATTGGTACCAGAAGAAACTCCATAATCACAGTGCTCGCTTGTATGCCTCCACCCATAACTTGACGGGGGAGACGTATGCTTGCCAGGGTGCTCACTGCGAGCATCATCGGGATCGATGGCATCGCGGTGGATGTGGAAGTCGACATTGTCTTCGGTATGCCCCGCTTTGACATGGTGGGTTTGCCATCAGAGGAAGTCCGTGAGAGCCGCTTTCGCGTCAAGTCAGCCATGAAGAACAGCGGGTTCGATGTGCCGCATGACCGGATAACCGTGAACTTGGCCCCGGCTACTCTCAGGAAGGTGGGTACGAGTTTCGACCTTCCCCTTGCAGTCGGCATGGGGGCGGCAAGCGGGCAAGTGCCCACTCAGGAAGCATCGCGCTACCTGGTAATGGGCGAGCTTTCGTTGGATGGACAAGTGAAGTCGATTCGGGGCACACTCTGCATGGTGTCTGCATCCAATGGCATGGACCTGAAAGGCATTATCGTCCCCGCGACTAATGCGCGTGAAGCCGCCATCTGTACCGACCGTCCCGTATATGGGGTAGCTACTCTTGCCGAGGTCTTCGGACTGATGCGGG
>JAUVJV010000242.1 GCA_030592245.1 Candidatus Eiseniibacteriota bacterium | reverse complement strand
TCTGGCGGGCACCGGCTCTGCCATTGGTATCGCCACCGCCGCTCAAACCGCTAACGGGGTCTTGAGTGAGGACCCGAGCAAGTTCGGAAGAGTGCTGATACTGGTCGCCATGCCGGGGACCCAGGGAATCTACGGGTTGCTGGGTACGTTTCTCGTGCTTATGAAGCTGGGTTTCTTCGGTGGGGGGAGTGATGTCAGCCTGACCATGTGGCAGGGTTGGCAGATCTTCTTCGCCGCGCTACCGGTGGCGATTGCAGGCCTCTTCTCGGCGATTCACCAGGGCCGTACCAGTGCCGCCGGTGTGGAACTCACCGCCAAGCGCCCCGAGGCCATGATCCAGGGTATTATTCACTCAGCCCTGGTCGAGACCTATGCGATTTTCGGGTTGTTGGCAACTATTCTAATTCTTAACGGGATTCAGCTTTAAGCGATTACGTAATCCCATTGGAGCCGCAGTTATGGGCAAAGCTGAAAAGCTTAAGCAGAAGATATTGAGCGACGCGGAGGCGGAGGCCCGCAAGATCTTGGAGGACGGCGAAGCCGAGGCCGGCCTCATCAGAGGTGAGGCCCGGGCGGAGGCCGACAAGGCCACCTCCGAGTACCAGGCAAGGGCAAAGGCCGACGCCGCGGAGCATATCAGAAGACAGACCAGCTTGAGAGAGCTTGAGGCAAGAAAAGCCGTGCTGGCCGAGAAGGGCCGGCTGATAGAAGAGGTTTTCGATAAGGTCCTTAAGAGCCTGAGGGAAAAGGACCGCGCCGGTGGCTACGGGCTTACCCACGAGTTGATGATGAAGGACATCGAGACCGGCACCGAAGAGATCATCGTGGCCGCGGAGGACAGGAAGGCCATCGAGGGGGCTTTCATAGACAGTCTCAATGCCGAGCTCCTGAAGGCCGGCAAGAAGGGCGAGATAACACTCTCGGATGAGACCAGGAACATCAGGGGCGGTTTCATCCTAAGAAGAGGCCGCGCGGAGAGCAACTCGAGCTTCGATATCCTGCTCACCATGCTCAGGGATGATGTGGAAACCAAAGTGGCCGGGATTCTCTTTGGCCAGGCTGGAGAAGGGGAGGCCGGGAAAAAGGCATGAGGATTCTCCACGCGCATTCAGCCGCCAGCAATGACGTGCGTTATGCCTATGCGTCCGGACGGATACGGGCGCTGGAGACCACGCTGCTTGGAAAGCAGAGGCTGGAGCGGCTGGCTGAGGCCGCCGATACCGACGAGGTCTTGAGACTCCTGTCGGATACCTCGTATGCCGCGCACCTGGACGAACTTGAGGACTCTGGCTACGAGGCATATCTGGAGAATGAAGAGCGCAGGGTGCTTGACCTGGTGGATTACCTGTCACATGACCAGGGGGTGAGCGACCTCTTAAGGCTCAAGCACGACTTCCACAATCTCAAGGTGGCCTTGAGGGAGAGGGTCTCGGGACGCGACCTTAAGGATCTCTATATGGATTTCGGCCGCTACGCCGCCGACGATGTGGCCTCGCGGGTGAAGGACGACAACCTGGAGCGCCTGCCGGGGCCGCTTGGTCCCGTGGCACGAGAAGCCCTGGAGACCTATGAGAGTACGAGTGATCCCGGCCAAGCCGATGTGATCATCGACAGGGGCATGTTCACCCACTTCCTTAAGAGCGCGGAAGCTTTCGGGGCGAAGTATATAGAGACCATCGTAAGGACCTGGATCGACCTTGCCAATATCAGGGTGGCCTTAAGGGCGCGATACCTCGAATTCGAGGCGCGCGACCTTAAGGGTCTCCTGATCGAAGGCGGCACAGTGCCGCCATCCTATTTCACCGAGACATTTTCGCTGGGACTGGATGAGATCACCCAGCGTTTTGAGTCGACCCCGTACCGCCGCGTCATCGAACTTGGCGGCAGCGGGTTGGAGAAGCAGGAATCTTCGGTTCCGCTCGAGCGCGAGATAGAAAACAACCTGGTATCTCTTTTCAAGGTATCGCGCTATTTCACCTTCGGTCTGGAACTTGTTCTTGTATACGCCCTGACCAGGCAGTCGGAGATCAGGGTCTTAAGATTGATCTTCGGGGGCAAGGAGCGGGGCATGGCTGCCGAGGCCATAAAGGAGCGGATACCCGATGGATACTAGCCGCCTGGCCGTTGTGGGTGAGCGGGCAACCGTCGTGGCCTTCGAGGGCCTTGGCCTGGACGCTTTCCCGGTCTCCTCGACCGAGCAAGCCAGGGAGACCGTCTCCAGCCTCATACGCAAGCGCGAACACGCAGTGATATTCATAACCGAGGACATCGGGGAGAAGATCCCCGATGTGATCGCCGAGAGCGCGAGACAGTACTTCCCCAGCGTCGTGCTGGTACCATCGAGCGCGGGCTCGAAGCAGATCGGACTCAAGAAACTATCGCAGGTGCTCAAGCGCGCCTTGGGCACGGATATACTAAAGGTCGATTAATCAAAGGGGAGGTTCAAGAGACGTGGCCGAAGACCTCAAGCCGGGAAGAATCGTAAAGGTCGCGGGCCCACTTGTCGTGGCTGAGGGCATGGCTGGAAGCAAGATGTACGACGTGGTGAGAGTGAGCGAGAAGCGTCTTATCGGTGAGATTATCGAGCTCAGGGAAGATCTTGCATCCATCCAGGTGTATGAGGAAACCGGAGGCATCGGCGCCGGCGAGCCGGTCTACCCGATGGGGTCTCCGCTGTCCGTTGCCCTGGGGCCGGGTCTCATCGAGTCGATCTATGATGGAATTCAGCGGCCGCTGGATCTTATTCGGGAGCAGGTCGGGGACTATATCACCAGAGGCGTAGACGTCCCGCCGCTTGACAAGAAGAAAAAATGGCATTTCGTGCCGACCGCCAAAGAGGGCGACGAGGTCGTGGCCGGTGACGTGGTCGGTACGGTCGAGGAGACGGTGCTTGTTATCCACCGGATCATGGTTCCGCCCAAGATGAAGGGCAAGATCGCCGAGATCAGAGAGGGCGACTTCACCATAGATGAAGTCGTGGCCAGGCTTGAGACCGAAAACGGCCCCGAGGAACTCACCATGGTACAGTACTGGCCTGTCCGCATCGGGAGGCCGTATAAGGAGAAGCTGGCTCCGGTGTTGCCGCTCTCGACGGGACAGCGGGTCATCGATGCCTTCTTTCCCGTAGGTAAGGGCGGTACGGCCTGTGTGCCGGGCCCCTTCGGCTCGGGCAAGACTGTTATCCAGCACCAGCTCGCCAAGTGGGCCGATGCCGAGATCATCGTCTACATCGGCTGCGGCGAGCGCGGCAATGAGATGACCGACGTGCTCCTTGAGTTCCCGGAGCTGAAGGACCCCAGGAGCGGCGAGCCCCTGATGAAGCGGACCGTGCTCATTGCCAATACATCCAATATGCCGGTCGCGGCCAGGGAAGCTTCGGTCTATACGGGAATCACGATCGCCGAGTATTTCCGGGACATGGGCTATAGCGTTGCCGTGATGGCCGATTCCACATCCAGGTGGGCCGAGGCCATGCGGGAGATCTCCGGCCGCTTGGAGGAGATGCCCGGGGAGGAAGGATACCCGGCGTATCTCGGCGCGCGTGTCGCCGCCTTCTATGAAAGAGCCGGCCGGGTGATCTGCATAGGCGCAGAAGGGCGAGAGGGAGCGCTCTCGGTCGTGGGGGCGGTGAGCCCCCCGGGCGGAGACCTCTCAGATCCGGTGGTCCAGGCCACGCTCCGCGTGGTGAAGGTCTTCTGGAGTCTCGAGGATCATCTCGCATACAAGCGCCACTTCCCGGCGATCAGCTGGCTAAACAGCTATTCGCTCTATTATGACAACCTGGACCTCTGGTTCACCGAGGAGGTGGCCTCCGACTGGGTCGAGCTGCGGAGCGAGGCCCTGAGGATTCTCCAGGAGGAGGCCGACCTGGCGGAGATCGTGAGATTGGTGGGCGTCGATGCGCTGTCCCCCGGTGACCGGATGACGCTCGAGGTCGCACGTTCCCTGAGGGAGGACTTCCTCCATCAGAACGCCTTCCACGACGTGGATACCTATACATCCTTCGAGAAGCAGTACGAGATGCTGAAAGTGACGCTCTACTTCGGCGAGGCCGCCCGCGAGGCCATGGAAAAGGGCGTCGCGCCGTCGGCCATCGAGAAGATGGCGGTCAGAGAGCGAATCGCCAGGGCCAAGTATGAGCCTGAGGACAGGATGGAGAGCATCAGGAACATAAAAGAAGAAATCGACAAAGAGATCGAGTCCCTGATCGGGGCCGTGGTCAACTAAAGAGGGGAAATGCAATGCTAAAAGAGTACCTCACTATCCGGCATATCAGCGGTCCCCTTGTACTCGCCGAGGAGATCGAAGGCGCCAAATACGAGGAGATTGTCGAGGTAGAGCTTCCCAGCGGAGAGGTAAGGCGGGGAAAAGTACTCGAGGTTGACCGCGACAAGGCCCTGATCCAGCTCTTTGAGGGCACCATCGGGGTTGATATCTTCCATAGCAAGATACGGTTCATGGGCAAGGGCATCGAGATCGGGCTTTCCAGCGACATGCTCGGGCGCGTCTTCGACGGGATGGGCGGGCCCATAGATGATGGGCCCAAGATCATTGCGGAGGAGCGCCGGGACATCAACGGCAACCCCTATAACCCAACAGC
>JAUVJV010000455.1 GCA_030592245.1 Candidatus Eiseniibacteriota bacterium | reverse complement strand
GCTCGGGCTCTTCCCGGGGCGGGTCACGGTCCAGGTGCGCTACGGTGACGGCCAGAGCGAGACGGCCTCAGGGAAGGTTCCCGATGCGCGCGTCTTAGACGCCGCGATCTTTGATACGGCAAGAATCCTCTTCGCGAGAATGTACCGGCGCTGCCGGGTTCACCTTGTGGGCGTGGCCTTGAATCGGCTCTTCCCGGCGCGCGACATCCAGCTGATGCTTTACGACGACCGCTCATCCACGAGGCTTAAGCATCTGTACGGGGCCCTCGATGACATAAGATCAAGGTACGGGCATTCATCGGTGATAGCGGGCAGGTCCATAAACCTCATCAACCAACTCGAGCGTGACAGCTATGGCTACATCCTTCGTACCCCTTCGCTTACGAAGTAGGGCAAGCCGGCTCCTGGGAACCATCCCGCCAGGTGAACTGGCGCGCCATCTCAAGGAAGCCGGGTTCGCCGCCGGGGCCCTGATGGATATTGAGAACCTCTACGGGGCGATAGACTTCTACGAGAAGTGCCGCGAGCACGAGGTCAAGCCCGTGATCGGCGCCGAGGTCCGCTGTCCCGAGAGCGGACGCCGCGCGGGTCTTATCGCGCTCACCCGGGAAGGCTACGCCAATCTCTGCCGCATCGTGTCGGACATCAAGATGGGTCAGGCCGCCGCGCTTGCCGAGTCGATGGCCGCCGCCCCGGGGGGGATCGCCGCGCTCTCGGACCACCCCGGATACGCCCGCACGCTCGCCGACATCCTGGGAAGCGATCGGGTGTGGGTCGAGGTAACACCCAACCTGCAGGGCGCATCCCGCATACGCGCCTCGCTCACGGAGGCAAAGAGCGTGGGGCTTAAGGCCCTGGTGACCTGGGAGGTTCTCTGTCTCGATGCCTCCGGGGAGAGGACCTCGAGGGTCTTAAAGTCGATCGCCGAGGGCAAGCTCTTCAGCCAGACGCGGCTCGCGGCGTCGCACGTATCCTTCGTGGCCTCGCAGGGGATCGGGATCGTGGAGAGACAGCACCCCGGCCTCCTGGCCGAGACCGTGAAGGTCGCCGACATGGTCGATCTCAATCTGGACATTGGAAAGCCCCATTTCCCGCATGCCGAAAGGACGCCCGAGGCATCGTTCGCCTCGCTCAAGGGGCTCACCGAAGCCGCGCTATCATCCAGGTACAATGGTAACCGCCCGCGCGCCTTAAGACGCCTGCAGGTCGAGCTCGATGTCATAAGGAAGCTCGGGCTCTCGGACTACTTCTTGGTGGTCCGCGAGATCACCGAATTCGCCAGGAGCCGGTCCATCGCCACAACCGGGCGTGGCTCGGGCGCGGGGTCCCTGGTGTCATACCTCTTAGACATCACCCAGGTCGATCCCATCGCCCATGGCCTGCTCTTCGAGCGCTTCTTAAATGAACACCGCCCGGACTATCCGGACCTCGACATCGACATATCCTGGAAGCGAAGGGACGATGTGATCGACTTCGTCTATAAGCGCTACGGGACCTCGAATGTCGCCATGATTTCGACCCACAACTGCTTCGAGCTCCGCTCGGCGGCCCGCGAGGCGGCCAAGGTCTTTGGCCTGAGTCCCTACGAGGCCCAGTCCTTATCAAGCCGGCTGCCCTACCGCGCCTCCGATGACGGCGCCGAGCGGATTGAAAAAGTGCTCGAGACCGTAAGGCCCGAGCTGGCCTTGACCAGCCGCAGGCAGATCGCCAGGGCAGCCACCTCCATCATGGGCTTTCCCCATCACACCGGAATTCACTGCGGCGGAATCGTGATCTCCGACCGGCCCATGACTTACTACACGCCGCTCGAGATGGCCGCCAAGGGTATACAGGTAACCCAGTTCGACATGCGCGCGATCGAGAAGATAGGCCTGGTGAAGATCGACCTCCTGGGCAACCGGGCCTTGAGCGTCATAGAAGAAGCAAAGTCCGACATAGAAAGCAGCCATCAGATAAAGGTAACGATCGAGCCGGACGATGCCCGGACCGAGAGCCTCATCACCCGGGGCAAGACCCTGAGCTGCTTCCAGCTCGAGTCGCCGGCGATGCGTAACCTCTTGGCGATGCTCAAGGCAAAAGATCAGGACGATGCCACGCTTGCCCTGGCACTGGTCAGGCCGGGCCCCTCGGCGGGAGGGATGAAGGAACGCTTCATACAACGCCGCTTCAATGAAGAGTCCCCCTCTCGAAATAGTGGCAGGCGTGGCACGTCCTACCATCTTCCAGTTTACCAGGAAGACGTGATGCGGATAATAAGCAGCACCACGGGTGTGAGCCTCGCCGAGGCCGATATCCTGAGGCGCGAGATCAAGCAGGGGGACTTAAGCGACCGTGAGCTCGAGCGCAAGTTCATGTTCCTGGCCGACACCGTCGGGATGGAACGCGAACGCTCCACGGACGCCTGGCGCCAGGTCCGCCGGTTCTCAGCCTATAGCTTCCCCAAGGCTCATGCTGCTTCCTACGGGGTCCTGGCCTATGCCTCAGCCTATCTTAAAGCTAACTTCCCGCTTGAGTTCTACGCGGCCTGCCTCAGGAACCACGCCGGGATGTATCCCACCTGGGCGCATGTGAACGAGGCCCGGAGGC
>JAUVJV010000094.1 GCA_030592245.1 Candidatus Eiseniibacteriota bacterium | reverse complement strand
GGTCTTGCTGTCCCCCGCGGTCTTGCCATCACCCTTGGCCTCGGCCGCGACTTCGCCACCGGCAACAACAGCTCCGGCCGGGTCCGATCCCCTGCCTGAGTCCGGCTCCTCAACCTCTTCGCTCATCGCCGCAGGCTCCGAAGCCAGGTCTCTCACAAAGTGGTAACCAGCCGAAGTAAAGAAGACAACGAAGGCAAGCGCGAACACGATCAGTCCCATCGTTGGCACGAAGCGCATCAGCTCGCGGTAGAACTTGACTATGAGGATCTTCATCAAGAGCACCGCGACGAGGCTCACGGCGAATACGGCATGAAATACGGCCCTCAGGGGCATGCCGTCACCCATGGCACTGGTGAACCTGGCGCCGATGTAGGCCAGGACTATAAGCAGGATGACAAAGATGACACCAACGACCCTGTGGGTGGTCCTCAAGACCCCGGGGCTAAGCTTCTTCTCAGGCCGCCCCATGACATAGAGCATGGTAAGCACGGCGATCGTGCCGGCCGCGATGAAGAACAACGAAACCACGAGCTTGGTTTGCAGGATGGACATATAGCCCCCCTTCCCCGGATATGCCTTGTAAGGAACCTGCATGCGCCGCCCGCATGCTCTGTTTAAGACTCTCGATTAAGGCTTGAGGTTGCGTTGGTGTGAACAATAAGTATCATCCGGCCGGAGCTCGTGTCAAGGACCCCCGCCGATGTGTGGAGGATTGCGTGGCGCGCGTGGAGCAGCCTTGCGGCGGACCGGCTACTGGATATAGCCCAGGGCCTTGAGCCGCTCCTTCATCCTGGCTTCCTCGGCGGGATTGCTTTCGAGATGAAGAACATCACCGATCCGGTAGGTGGGAACTGTCTTAAGCGGGTTCACATCGGTGAAGCGGCCCGTGATGATCTCGGTGAGTACCTTGCCTTCCATGTCGTCGGCGACCGGCAGACCGGAAAGATAGAGAACGGTGGGAGCGATATCCAGGGTGGTCACCTCATCGATCAGGTGAAGCTTCTTAAGCGGACACCTGAAGATGTCCACGACCGGGTATACGCCCTGGATGTAACGGAAGATGCGCGTGTAGGCGTCATCGATGGTCCAGGCGCCGCTGTAACGGTGTTTGATCTCGGGACCTCGTGCGAGCACGATTCCGCGTGCGCGGTGACGGCCGGACCAGAAATGAAAGCTCAAGAGGTCCCTGACGGGAATCTCCTCTCCGGCGGCAACAACGACCTCGTCACGGTCGGGCATTTCCAGAATTGCCTTGGAGGAGAACATTCTGAGATCGGGCTTATCTTCGCCCGCCGGACCATCCGGGAACTTGAAATCGGTGAAGAGCCGCTTCCCGGAACCCTTAAGCCGGGCCGCCCTCAAGTCCCTGGCGATCCTGGCCCTCACCTCCCGGTAACGGTTCTCGTTGATCTCCTCCCTATCCATGTACTCATTGGGGTTGATCTTGAGATTGAAGAGAAAGTGAGGAGAACCACCCCTGGCGAGATAACAGGTCGAGCTCTCATAGTGCACCTCTCCGGATCGCCGGGTGAGATAACCCATCCCCTCCAGGAGCCCGGTCATGTCGAACTCCACCTGGCGCTCCTTGACGGGCCTGGCCCCGTGATCCGACAAGACCAGGTAGTAAGCATTGTCTCCATAGCGCTCAATGAGGTCGCCGAGAAAACCGTCGGCCAAGATCCAGCATTCCCTTATGGCATCGGCGAATTCCCCATCGGGCAGCGTACTCTCCCAATCACCTTCAGTGAATCGCTCCGGTTCCATGTCTTTCCAGAAGACATGCTGAAGCGCATCGGTGCCGTAATAGGTGTAAGCGATGAAATCAGGCGCGATCCCGGAGATGATCTCCTCATCGATCCGCCTAAGCTGCGACATCTCGCGCTCGGCCTGCTCGACCCACGCCCGGCTGTCCCCGGGAATTTCGTACTCCCAGCGGCTGAGGATGGTCTCGGCGGGAGCAAGATATGAAGCATACTCCTCCGAGAAATGGACGTTCCCGGTGCGCGGCGTCAAGACGCCCGATATGAAGGCTCCGTTCACCTCAAAGGGCGGCCAGGTGCAGACCCAGTTCACGACGCCGGAGCGCCGTCCGGCTGAGGACATGATCGACCACAGCGGCGCGGCCATCCAGTCGGAGCTGACGCTGGCGAAGGCGTGAACGCCGTGATGGGCTTGCTTCTTCCCCGTGGCGATAGTGGTCCAGGATGGAGGCGTGAACTGAGGGCCATAGCAGTCGAAGTAACCATATGTACCCTCTTCCATCATGCGCTTGAAGGCCGGAAGGTCGCCCTGCTCGATCAAGGGCAGGATCACGTTCCAGGAACCTGCGTCGACGCCGAAGACGACAAACCGCGGCGGTCTGGCGGGCGCCCCCTCCCGTTCACCACCAAGGCGCGCATAATCCGCCGGGAGATTGATCACCACCACATAGAGAAAACATGCGAAGAAGAAGGCGATCAGCGATCCGGATCTCCCGCGCGACCTGCGCACGGCGAGGCCACTTATCAAACTCAGGATCAGCGCTCCGAGAAAGGCTATCACGACACTGATCACGACGGACGAGCGCAGCCCATGAACCTTAATGTGGCCGGGAAGAAGCGGTGGCATCCTTGAGTATCCCATCCAGACCGCGTGGCCAACCACGATTAAGAGGGCAAGTATGAAGTAGACGATGAAGCGCCTGAGGATGTAGCGTCCGCGCCGGGAGACACCCCCGCCGAGCGGCATCGTGATGAGATAGAGCACGGCGGAAAGAAGCGTGAACCCCACAAACCATACACAGAAGCTGTAGACAAAGAGGTTGAGCTTAAGGAACCCGCCGGCCATCAGGCGGAGCTGCTCCGACGGGAAAAAAAGCACCAGGCTCAGGGCATAGTAGATAAGCCCGGAAACTAGCCCGGTCAGAAGGATGTCATTAGCAAATATCTTGGATACAGCCTTTTTCATACGTTATCCGTCCGAGATCGCGATAATCCTAATGTGCACAGCACCTCCCAGTCAACTCCTTAATGGGCGGGTATGTCCCCAAGAGCAGCCTAATTCCTTGACCTCGGGGGGCGTTTTGGTATATCATATATAGTAGAGTGCTGGCCAGATAACAACCCGGCTCTTATGCAGCGAAGGACGGTGACAATGCGGTCAAGAACAGCTTTGGGTTTCTTTGTTTTTTTATGCCTTTTTGCTGTCTCGACAACCTATGCCGGAAGCGATGTCAGGAGCTTCACCCTGCGCTTCCAGCAGCAGGACCTTGAGGTCAGACAGTATCTTCTGGCGGGTGAATCCTACGATCTTATCAAGATCGGGGACTTGAGTTTGACCCGCATACCGGGACACCCGAGCCTGCCGGTCAAGGGGGTTCAGGTCTATGTCCCGCGCGGGAGCAGGGTGAAGAGCGTCAGCGTGCTCTCGACCGAGCAGACGGTGCTCGCGGGTGGCTATATGCTTCTCCCCGGCCAGAACGAGATACCTTACTCCGTGGAGACGATCCCGGAGCCCGTCCTTCCCGACGAGCGGATCTATGACGGGGCGGACCCCTATCCGGCATCACCGGTCGTGCTCTCGAGCACGGGAAGCATCGCGGGCCGGAAGGTCACGAGTCTCCAGGTTTTTCCGGTGCAATACATCCCGCAGGAGCGGCGTGCCGTCCTCAACGAGGAAATAACTTTCGAGATCGAGTTTGAGAACGCGGACTCTGAACCCGCCGTGCCCAGGGAGACGGCCGCGGTGAGAAAGCTCAGAAACGACCTTGTCTCAGGGCTCGTCGCTAACTCGGAAGACATCGAATTCGACTTTCCCGCCGTCATGGGAACCCTGGATCCCGGCGTCGCCATCGAGTACCTGATCCTCTGCCACGAGAACCACCAGGATGAGTACCAGGCGCTCGTGGACTGGAAGACCCGGAAGGGTGTTCCCGCCGCCATGGTCACGGTCCAGGATGTTTATGCGACCTCCCCGGGAAGAGACGACCAGGAGAGACTGAGAAACTGCATAAAGGATTACTATCTGAATGAAGGGACGGCATGGGTGGCCATGACCCTGGCCGCGCCCAAGGCGAGGATCAGGGGATGCTACTGCAAGGTAGGGGGCTATGTGGATACGGGTATCCCCTGCGATCTCTACTTCGCCGACATGGACGGTGACTGGAACCTCGATAATGACGGCATCTGGGGCGAGACCGGCGACGATGTCGACCTCAATCCCGACGTGTTCATCGGGAGGCTGCCAGGGAACACGGGGGTGCAGGCCCAGATTATCGCTGATAAGATCCTGACTTACGAAGGCTGCTACCCCATCCCGGCCGACTACCAGCTCGAGATGCTCTTCCTGGCGGAATACGCCGATGCGAGCACTGACGGCGCAATCGCCAAGAACATGATCGATAACGAATCGGTACCGGCGAGGTTCGATCCCATAAACAAGCTTTACCAGTCCAGCGGTAACCTCAACAAGACCGCCGCCATGAACAAGCTCAATGCAGGCATGGGCATCATAAACCATGACGGCCACGGTAATGCCAACCTGCTGTCGATCGGACCCAACACGCTGGTCAGCGATGACATGGCCTCACTCACCAATGCGCCGCGCTACTCGGTTTTCTATACCGTCGCATGCATTCCCGGCAACTTCGAAAACCCCATGGGCTGCTTCGGAAGGGCCTTTATCCAGTCCGAGAACGGCGGCGGCTTCTTCGTGGGGAATTCCCGCTATGGGTGGTACTGGCCCGGCAATCCCGGTTATGGGACCGGGGAGCTCTATGACCGGGAGTTCTTCAAGTCCATATTCACCCGCGAGATGGAGCAGCTGGGTGTCATCCACGCAGATGCCAAGATCCAGCGCATACCTTACTCGGGCTCCAACAATACCGACAGGTGGACCCAATTCACATGCAATCTCTTCGGCGACCCTGAGACACCCATACTGGCGGACACGCCGGCCACCCTCACCGCGACCCATGCCGACAGTATCCAGGCGGGCAATCACATGATGACGGTGAGCGTGAGCGCGGGGGGCTCGCCGGTAGGCCAGGCGCGGGTCTGCCTGTGGAAGGAAGACCAGATCTACCTCGTTGATGAGACCGACGGCTCGGGCGATGTTCTCTTCGAGTTCGCGGCGATCGACAGCGGCGACATCCTGGTCACGGCAACCAAGAACGGCTATCTCCCCTACTTGAGCGAAATGAAGGTGTTGGGCGCCTCCTCAGGCATAACCGGCCCGGACAACTTGACCCGGAAGATCATGGTGAATGTATCACCCAATCCTGTGATGGGACCTGCGGCTATCTCCTTCTCGCTTCCCGTCGCGGCACGGGGAACATCAGAGGCCAGGATCGATATCTACGATGCTTCCGGAAGGCTCGTTAAGACCCTGCCCGCCGGCTCGGGCAACAACCAGGTGGGTGACGTGACCTGGAACAGGCAGCTCGAGAGTGGTGCCGAGGCCCCGGCCGGGATTTACTTCCTTAAGCTTTCACGGGGAAGGGAAGCGGCATCGACCAAGTTTGTGCTGCTGAGATAAGGCCTAATAGTAGATAGACTGATTAAGAAGATGACACCATACTTGATTCCGCATTCCTCGAATTGAGTATGGTGTCATCTTCAGTTTCTCTCCGGCTCTCGTCATGATTCCCCGAATCTTTGACGGCGCAATTCCCGCTTTTCACCGAAGGCAGGCTTAGCCGCCTGCCGGAGAGGGCAGGCGCCGCCATCTCTTTTTGTCGACCCACTTCATCGACCCAGCTTGACTACGGTGATGCCCAGCCCGTAATGTTCCATAGGTAGACCTGAGCAGGAGGTTCACTGTTTGGCAACATTTCTCGTGAGTTCCGCCTCGGGTGAGCAGAGGCTGGTATCGAGCAAGAAGTCGCTCTTGCGGATTGGCAGGCTCCCGGAAAGTGAGATCTACCTCGATGAGCCTGTGGTCTCGAGGCGGCACGCGGATATCTATAAGTCCGATACCAGCTACTATGTGAAAGACATGGGAAGCCGGAACGGGACGCTGGTAAACGGCGAGCGGATCTCGCAACCGACCGAGATCTCACCCGGAGACACTATCGGGATCGGTAATTCGCAGATCGTTTACGAGCCGTCCGATGGCATCTCATTCTTGAAGGAACAGGGGACCGCGGAACCCACATCCTCGGTAAGCCTGTCTGCCCCGACACCTTCGGGGGGACAGATGATGGCTCCGCTGGTGCTCTTGGAGGCCGTTGCGGACATTGCCACCCAGATGGTGCAGGACAAACCGCTGGAGAGCCTGCTGGATTCCATCCTGAGCCTCTGTCTGGATAAGACCCATGCCGAGAGGGCCGCGATCATGCTCCACGATGAAGAGGGCAAGCTCATGCCGCGGGCTTATCTCTCAAGGGCAAAGATTCATGGCCAGTTCGCCATAAGCAGGTCCATTGCCCGGCAGGCCATGGATAGCAATCAGGCCATTCTGATAAAGGATGTCGCGGGCGATGACAACCTCAAGATGAGTGAGAGCATAGCAAACCTCCATATACGTTCGGCAATCTGCACGCCGCTCTGGAACGGCGAGAAAACTGTAGGCGTGCTCTATGTCGACACCACCGCCCCCGAGCACCAGTTCGGGGACATCGATCTTCTCTTCTACTCGACACTCTCGGGCATGATCGCCGAGAAGATCCAGAACGCCCTGCTTGCCGATATCGCGGTAGATAAGCGCCGGCTGGATGCCGAGCTTGAGATTGCGACCCAGATTCAGCACCGCCTATTTCCCGCGAAGATACCCAGCGTCGAGGGTTATGATCTCTCGGCCTTCAACAGGTCATGCACCGAGGTCGGAGGCGATTACTTCGATGTGATCGCGGTGGACAGCAGGATCGCGATAGCCATAGCCGATGTCTCCGGCAAGGGCATCGGCGCCGCGATGCTGATGTCCAACCTCCAGGCCATGCTCCAGATCAGGGCGGGTGAGTTTGCCGACCCTTCGGAGCTCACAGAGTGCATGAACGTCGATCTGAGCACCCGCATGGGCGCGGGGCAGTTCATAACCATGTTCTACCTGGCGCTCAATCCCGAGGAAGGCCGGATCCGGTACTGCAATGCGGGGCACAACCCGCCGTACCTGCTCCGCAAGAATGGAGACATCGTGACCCTCGAGGTGAGCGGCATGCCACTGGGGATACTCCCCGATCTCAAATACGAAACCTCCGAGATCGAGATCGCCACGGGTGACGTGCTCCTCCTCTACAGCGACGGCATAACCGAGTGCATGGATGGAGACGACGACATGTTCGGGGATGACCGCCTCAAGGAGGTACTCAAGCAGTCCGCGGACGGGGACGCTCACAGCATACGTGGCGCGAACTTCTCGGCCGTCGATACCTTCAGGCAGGACGAGCCCTACTCCGACGACATGACCCTGATAATCCTCAAGCGCTCGTAATTCACAATCCTGGGGTCAGGTACCGATTTGTGAATTCAAAAATCGGTACCTGACCCCAGGATTGTGAATTGGGGGGCCGAGCCCATTAAGTTAATTTGTCAGGATGACCATGCG
>JAUVJV010000398.1 GCA_030592245.1 Candidatus Eiseniibacteriota bacterium | reverse complement strand
GCAGGGCCATGTGTTTTGAGACTGTCGAGGGAGCCAATCCGAGCATCTCTATAAGCTGACAGACGCATAGCTCGCCATCCCGAAGGAACATCAAGGTCCTGACACGATTCTTATCTGACAGTGCCTTCGCAATGGCCAGGAACTCTCTCATCAGGTTCTTCTCCTTCTTAGTCAAACGACCAGGCACCCTCCGGTTTTTCGGCTGATATCGTACCGTCATATAACCACAGGATTCTCTTGGCCTTCATCGCTGCCCGCTGATCATGGGTAACCATGACAACCGTCTTACCCTCCGCGTTCAAATCTGAAAGGAACTCTATGATCTGCTGGCTGGTTGCAGGATCCAGGTTGCCTGTCGGCTCATCTGCCAGGATCACCTCGGGGTCGTTCGCGAGCATACGAGCAAGGGCAACACGCTGCTGCTGGCCAACACTCAGCTCCGGTGGCTTGTGATCCAGTCTGTCGCCAAGACCGATTTTTTTTAAGAGGGATTCGGCCCTGGCTGTCTGGTTCCCATCACTCTCTCTCGCCAGCAAAAGCGGCACCTCTACATTCTCGATAGCTGACAGGTAAGGTACCAGGTTGAACGTCTGAAAAACAAAACCTATCTTCTCTCTTCTCACCCGGGCCCTATCATTGGCAGGGAGGTCATACAGTGACCTGCCCTCAAGGAGAACACGACCTTCCGAGGGTGAGAGCATACATCACAGAGTCAAGAGAACGGTGCTCTTGCCGCTGCCGCTCGGCCCCACGATGCAGATGAAATCGCCCTTTCCAATGGTCAGGTTTACCCTGGACATGGCCATGACATTGCGGCCGCGATGTTTATAGCTCTTGCTGGCCTCTTCGATTTGCAGCACCGATCAGACCTCCTGGAATGACGCGCATGGATCGAGTCCCGCCGCACGCCGCGCGGGAAAATAGCTCGCGGCCAGGGCTATGGCTGTGGACACGCCGATGGCCCACAGGGCGAGCACTGGCATCGGAAGGACGGGCACTCCTGCGATTCTGGGGCCAAGCGTGACTGACAAGGTGGTTCCCAGAACGAAGCCGACGATTCCGCCTGCAAGGCCCAGCAAGAGTGCTTTCAGAAGAAACATCCTCAACACCACAGAGGATGTAGCGCCTAAGGCCATAAGTGTCCCGATCTCACGGCGCCTTTCAAATACGTTGGCGAACATGTAATTTGCAATGCTCGCCACGCCGACAAGAACGATTATCACAAGGAACAGCAACGACAGGCGGGACATCATTCGATTGGTCCTTATCTGAGTATCGACGACCTGGGTAATCGTGACGACCTTTGCCTCCGGAAGCAGTCGGTTGATCTTCTCCACCAGGCCGCCGAGTATCTCGTAACAGCATCCCACAACCTCGATGGCATTGACCACGGGACCCGTTCCCGCCAGTTCCTGAACCGTATGCAGGTGGGCGAAGATACGAGAGTCATCAATGGTGCCGGTCTGCGGCAAGGTCGCTATTATTTTGAAGCTGTTTCCCAGGAGGTTGACAGTGTCGCCCTCTCTGATCGACAAGGCAGCGGCTACATCGGCCCCCACGAGTGCCTCATCACTCTCCAGGGTTTCAATCACCCGCTTGCGGACAAGTGTTTCCCTGGGACTTTCCTCACCGGAGGCCGGAGTGTCCGTTACTACTCCACACCCAATCGGCCTTGAGAATATGCCGGCACCGGCCCAGGCGGCCTTCGCCTGGAATTCATTCTTGGGGAGTATTCCCGTCAGCGTGAAACTTCTTGCTTGCACCTCGACCGGGAGCGAGAGTTTCGGAGATAGATTATCGAGCCCCTCGATATCCGACATCACGAGTCTTGTGACGTATTCCTCCGGGAACTCCTCACTATGAAGATCCGAGCTGTAGTAATCCTGCAGGGAGACAGATTTCGGGAGAATGAGGATATTCGCGCCCAGTGTGTCCAACTGTCTCGCCACGGCCTTTTCTGAGAAGAAGGTGATGTTCTTAATCGCAACGATTACCGTGACCCCGAGCAGCACTGCCAGGAAGCCCGTCAGCAGTTGATTCTTGCGTTCAAATAGCTCCCGCCAGACAAGCGTTCTAATCTTCATGAATAGTCGTCCTTTCCTCTACTTACCGCAGCCACTGGGGCCACATCCGCTCGGGCCGCAGCCGCCCCCGTTCGAAAGCGCGGCGACTATCGTTTCCTTTTCTGTCCCTCCGCTGAACCGCGCTACCGCTTGGCCGGGAGGCACAAGGCAGACCGTGATCGCTTCTTTCGTTTGCGGAACGACCTGCAGTGCCTTGAGGAACCCGGCCTCGGCTGGATCTGCCGGATCGACGGTCACGAGCTACGTGGATGAGCCGAAGTCAGGGTCGGCTTTGAAATCCTGAACGCCCTTCATAGCTGCATCGTTTGACGCTGTGCTCCCATTCTGGATACTCACGAGTACCACCCTGCGTTCCTGGAGAGCCTTAAGCGATTTCTCCTCGCCTGGACTGGCAAATGCCCCAAGCAGCTGCGTCTCTTCAAACTTCAGGGGAAAGCCTCCCGTGATGGCGCCATTCGGGGCCACTGCCAGGACGAGTGGCATGGGAGCGCCTCTAACATTGAACTTGTTCACGATGGGCAGCTCCTTAGGATCCCTTGTATCGATCTCCAGAGGGACAGCCTTTTCGGCGACCTCGCTCATGATTTCACCGAATGTAACCCTCGCTGACTGTGTGGGCTCGCTCTCGTCTGCGTAGAAGAAGATAAAGGTGTATTTGTCAGCCGCCGCGGCATTCTCGATGATTGAAGCACCTTCTGTCGCTCTCTGGGTGCCGGATGCCTTGCCGGCCTGAGCGGGGGTCTCTCCTGCAGTCCCAGCAGTCTCGCCTCCTAGGCCGCCGGTTGATCTTGTTGCCCCAGTACTCTTCATGATCATTACTGCTGAGACTATGGCCACTGCAGCTATTATGATTATGACGAGTGTGATTGGCTTACTCATGACAGGTGACCTCCATTGCTGCTGG
>JAUVJV010000374.1 GCA_030592245.1 Candidatus Eiseniibacteriota bacterium | reverse complement strand
CATCTTCTCGATATCGGCCTCGGCAATCGCCGTATCCTTGGCCAGCCGCGCCAGTTCGGTCTCCACCTGATCCAGCTGCCGGTCAACCTCACTGCGCCGGGCCTTCATCGAATGGAATTCCCTTACCGAGGAATATGTTTCGACCTCCTTGATACGGTTGGTCAGCCGCTCGTACCGTCTTGCCTTTGCGGCCTGCCTGGAGAGCTGATTCACCCTTCGCTCGACCTCGCTGATAAGGTCTTCGACTCTCTCGAGATCTCTCTGGGTGAGCTCCATCTTGTTGATGGTCTCTTTCCGGCGGGCCTTGTACTTGCTTATGCCCGCGGCTTCCTCGATGATTTTCCTCCGCTCTCCCGAGTTGTCGTCGAGGATCGAGTCGACCATCTCCCGCTCCATGATGGAGTAGGCGCGCCTGCCCATACCTGTCCCCAGGAACAGATCCACGATATCCTTCAGCCTGCATGGGACTTTATTGATGAAGAACTGGCTTTCCCCGGAACGGAAGACCCTCCTGGTCACCGTGACTTCGGCGTGCTCCACCGGCAGCACATCCTGGACATCGGAAACGGTAAGCGCCACTTCGGCCATGCCGGTCGGTTTGCGCAGTTCGGTTCCCGCGAAAATGATGTCCTCTATCCGCGCGCCCCTCAGGAGCCTCACGTTCTCCTCACCGAGGACCCAGCGGATCGCATCACATATGTTGGTCTTGCCGCAGCCGTTGGGACCCACGACGGCTGAAACTCCGGGTTCCAACTGGACGACGGTCCTGTCCGCGAATGACTTGAACCCCGTCATCTCGATCCTGCTAACGTACACTTGGATCAGCTCCTCTCTACTTGCTCACCACCGGCTGCAAGCGCGTCAATGACCTGGTGGGCAAGTATCTCGTCCTCACCGGGCTGGACGGTTCTTAGATCAAGAATCACTTTATCCTCAACGATCCTGGCAATAACCGGAATCGCACATTGCCTTAATCGCACTATGGCTTCATTAGCGGAGAGTCCGGGACGTGAGATGCCGACCAGGAAGGTCTTGAGCCCGGTCCCGGGAAGCGAACCGCCTCCGATCTGGGACTCTCCCTCCGAGGCGGTTACCTCTGCGGCCCGCCCGAGTCCCTTCGATAGCATAAGACAAAACGCATCGACCCGTTTCTTGATCTCCGCCGGAGGTGTTGATATGGCCTTAAGCGCCGGCACTGTCTCCGCGACCGTGTCCGGCTCCAGGTATTGTCTGAGCGTTTCCTCCAGCGCCGCAAGCGACATCTTGTCCATTCTCAATGCCCTCGCGAGAGGGTTCGTTTTCATCTTCTCCACGAGGTCGCCGCGGCCGACGATAACTCCTGCCTGCGGCCCACCCAAGAGCTTATCCCCGCTGAAGGTAACCATGTCGGCCCCGTCCCTCAAGGACTCCTGCGGCAGGGGTTCACGAGTGGTACCCAGGCTCGAGAGATCCACCAGAGCGCCGCTTCCCAGGTCTTCCATCATCAGCAGTCCTCTGCGGTGCGCGAGCTCAGAGAGCGCCGCCGAGGAGACCGATTCGACATAGCCCGTCATCATGAAATTCGAGCGATGTACCTTCAAGAGAATCGCAGTTGACTCGGTGATCGCCTTCTCATAGTCCTCGATCCGCGTCCGGTTAGTGGTGCCTATGTCGACCATGCGCGCACCGCTCTTCTCCATTACATCAGGAAGCCTGAAGGAACCGCCGATCTCCACCAGCTCACCCCGGGAGACGATGACTTCCTTTCCCTCCGCCAGAGCATTGAGGGCAAGCAGGACTGCGCCCGCATTATTGTTGACCGCGAACGCATCGTCGCATCCCACGATTCTCCGTAGCAGCTTCTCCACGTGGGCCGTGCGCGAGGTACGCCTGCCTTCATCGAGGTCGAACTCCAGAGTGGAGTACGAAGTTGCTACCTCGCGAACTGCATCCATGGCTTGCTCCGAAAGAGGCGAGCGTCCCAGGTTGGTGTGTATGATAACACCCGTCGCGTTAATGACCTTTCTTATTCCGCGCCTGGCCAGACGCCGCGCCGAGGCGCGAACGCCGGAGACGATCTCATCCATCTCGGCCTCCCCGGTCCGCGCGCCGCTTGAAATGGATTTGCGCAAAACCGCCAGCACTCCCCTTACGGATTCCGCGATGGTCCAGCGTGGGAGTTCCCGGCCAAGATCCACTATTTCACGCACTTCTAACACTTTTTCCACCGACGGGATCCTGCGCAGGAGTTCCTGCTTTTCCATCACAAATCCCTCCAGTTTTGTGCCAAAATAGCAAAATACGGCAAATTCGTCAAGTCAATATATCTCAATAAATTGTGTTGAATTCGTACCCACGGTTCTGATAATAAGATTGTAACTCTTTGCTTCCAAAAGGAGATGGATGTGATGTCCGCGCTTATGAAGACGCCCATACCGTATTTTCTCTTGCTCACGCTGTTCGCGTGCGGCCCCAGGCCTGGACCCGAACCGCCCGAGCCTCCGATCGAAGACTTCTACCAGCGACTCAAGGAGCCGCTTGACCGCATGGATCTTGACTCCGTCAAGGGAAAGATAATCGTAATCGATCCCGGCCACGGAGGCGTGTTCAGGGGAGCCCGCGGTCTCGGAGGACTGGATGAGGCGGATGTCAACCTGGGAGTCGCCCTTTATCTATGGGGCCTGCTCGAGGAAGCCGGAGCCCGCGTGGTCCTCACAAGAAAAACCGACAGGGACTTTGTCGACGGTGACGCCGGATGTCTCCGTGACGACCTGCAGGTCAGGGTCGACACCGTGCTTTCGGTGATGCCCGATGTCTTCGTGTCGCTTCATCATAACGCCCACTTCGCGGGTGACCGGTCATTCAATGAAATCCAGATCTATCATAAGCTGCGCGACACCGGCCCGTCGCTCGACCTTGCCCGCATAGTGGCAAGGCACGTACGCGGAAACCTGGGAGAGACCAATACCCGGGTGCTGGGCGGCAACTACTATGTCCTCAGGAATTCACCGGTCCCATCGATCCTCTGTGAACCGTCGTTCATTTCCAACCCGGCGATCGAGTCAAAGCTCAAGCTCGCCGACAAGCAGCGGCTGGAGGCCGAAGTCTATTTCATTTCGCTTGTGGACTACTTCTCGCGCGGTACCCCGGAAGTTGTCGATCTAAAGCCGGCCGGGACCCTTACCGAGCCCCGGCCAGAGATCCGCGTCGCTTTCAGCAAGACCTCCACAATAGACCTGGCATCGGTAAGTGTTCT
>JAUVJV010000081.1 GCA_030592245.1 Candidatus Eiseniibacteriota bacterium | reverse complement strand
GGAGGTGGCTGTGAAGATGCATGCAAGGACGGTGGGAGAGTCCATGATATCAGGCCTCGGGGCTTCATTGAAATATGCGGTGAAGATGCCGCTTTCGATTTTGGTTACGCTGCTCAGGATCCCATCTTCGCAAAGAGAGAGGGAGGCGCCATGAACCTGCAGGTGAGGATATTGTCCCTGGTGGTGAGTCTCCTGTTCATTGGCTATGTTGTCTGGCTGGTGAGAAACAGGAAACTCCGGGAGACGGACTCGATAGTCTGGGTCCTGGCCGGGCTCGCGATTTTCGTGCTGGCGGTCTGGGTCAAGCCGCTGGTTCTTATCACCAAGTTGATCGGCGCGAAGTTCCCCGTCTCGACACTGTTCTTCAGCGGGCTGATCTTCCTGACCTTCATATCCCTGTGGATGACCACCCGGATATCCGCGCTGAGTGAGGAAGTGAACGAACTGGCCCAGAAGGTTACCCTGCTGACCGAGAAAAAGCGGGGCGAGAGAGGCTGACCGGCTCGGAGACCAAGACCGGCCGGGAGGCAGCGAGGCGAAGAGCTTTCGCCGGCAAGAACCGGGAGGGATAGAGTTGGCAGGGGCGAAGCGAAGCAAGGCTGTTAAGAAGGAAAAACCACAGAAGGGAAGGCCGCAGAGAGAGGAATCGCGGCGGGAGTATCTCTCGCAGGAGTCCTTCAGTTATTACTGGGTGGTGGTCGCCGCGGTCATCGCCGCCGCGGTGATCCTGAGAACGGTTTTCCTCAACGCGGATCCGCCCTGGAACTTCACGTGGAGTCAGGCGCTCTTTACCGACGGGGCCCGCGCGATAGACGGCGCGCGGAGCAAGGTGGTCTTCGGTACCTGGATCCCCGACATGAGATCCCCCGTGGTGCTCTTTTACCCCCTGATCAATTTCCTGGCTTTCGTCATCTTCAAGGTCGCAGGTGTCGGACTCTTCCAGGCCAATCTTGCGGGGGTCCTGCCCGCCATAGCCGCGGCGGTCCTTGCATTTGTCTGGATGCGCAGGCTTGACGGCAGCGCCGCGGGCCTGCTGGCGCTTATCTTCATCGCCTTTCCCTATACGTACATAGTCTACAGCCGGGTCCCCATGGTGGAGTCCCTGCTGATCCTGATGTTGCTGGCCGCCTTCTACTTCGCGCTCAAGCGGACGGGGGGCCTTGTCATCTCCGGATTCCTGGTGGGGCTCGCGGCGTTCATGCTGAAGATGCATGCGCTTCACTTCGTTCCGGTGGTGCTTGTCTATTTATTGATCAGGCCCCGGGAAGATCGTACGGGTGGTGAACGCCCGGGTGCTCAAGGCGCAGTTGTGAACAACCGGCGCCTGGCCGTGGGATTCCTGGGCGGCCTGGCCGTCGCCGTGGCGCTCTGGGTGGCCCTGGTCTATTTCGTGAACCCCGCGGTGATAGCAAAGTATTTCAGGTCAAACATCCTGCTGTCCCAGGAGGGCGAATACGCCGGCGCCGGTTTTGGAACAGTCATCTGGAGAAGACTGGGCGCCCTGGTGCATATCGGGAGCGGGCGCGACGGCTTCTTTGCGGGTACGCCCGTGATGTCGGTACTGGCCTGGCTGGGGCTGCTCTCTGTCATATCAGGTCTCTTCGGCGGCAAGCCCGGGGCCAAAGCCTGGGAGCGTCTTGCGGCGGTTTGGTTCGTGGGTCTTCTTGGGGCGTTGAGCCTCCTGAGCTACCGGCCTCTGCGTTACATGGTGCTCTTGACCCCGAGCACCGTGTTGCTCGCCACGGCGTTCATGCTGCGGCTGGCGCGGGGCAGCTCCATTCTATCCTCGCCGAGATCTTCGGGATTCGTTTACGCGTTCGGGGGCTGGCTCGCCTGGGTCCTCATCCATGTCCAGCACGACCTGGTTTACCGCGCCTTAAGCGGCGGCTCCGCCCTGATGGGGAGGCCCTCATCGCCTGGCATGATGTCGCTTTACCGTTTTCACCTCTCGACCCTGCAGCATCTTCTCTTCTTCGGCGGTGCGGCGCTCGGCATCTGCCTGATCTTCCGGGGTTCGATCATGAGGGGCACTCTGAAGCTGCCGAAAAGGTGGACGGGGTATGTCCTGGCGATTGTCCTGATCGCTTTTGTACTTATCAATACGGTCAATTTCGCGCGCTACGCGTCCGGGCGGCGATACACGATTCTCGACAGTTCCCGGAGCCTTAAGCGCGTGCTCTCCTCCGGAGTGTTCATGGTGGGTGACTGTTCCACCACGCTCTCGCTGGAGACGGGCTTCAGGAGCCTTCCCGCTTATGGCGACCTGATCCGCTATGACGAAAAGGCCGAGTTCGAAAAATACCCGGTGACCCATTTTCTGCTGCGCTTTCCAACTCTCTATGAGTATCTCGGCAAAAACTACCCTGACTTCTCGAGCCAGATGATTCCGGTCTTAAGCTTCATGCTCTGTGGCAGGGAGGCAACCCTGGTGCGCTACCCGGCCTGGCCCGGCAATCCCGATGGAGGATATTTCCCCGGGGTGTTTGAGCGGTCCATTGACCAGCTGCGCGGCGGGCAGTTTGCAGTCGCCCGCGAACTGCTTGAGGGTTTCGTGAATGATAAGCCGGACTCCTATGAGGGCCATTCGATGCTGGCATATGCCAGGCTTCAGACCGGGGAGGCCGAGGAGGCTCTGGCTCAAGTCCGGCGGGCCCTGGACCTGACAAGCAGAGATGCGTTGTCATATGAGATACATGGCGATATACTGAACTCCCTCGGGAGGCAGGCCGAGGCGAGGGCCGAGTGGCAGAAGGCCCTGGAACTCAATCCTGGCAGGCGGAGCTTGCATGGCAAGCTGGGCCTGAGGAGGCAATAGCCTGATGATAGAGATCTCGATCGTTATTCCCGTATTCGATGAGGAAGGTTCCCTGCGGGAGTTACACAGCAAGCTCACAAGGGTCCTCGGGGGGATGAACAGGTCCTATGAGCTCGTATTCGTCGATGATGGCAGCAGGGACACTTCAATTGAGATCCTATCCGAGATCTTTGATGCCGACCCCTTCTCCCGCGTCCTCAGTTTCAGGACCAACTATGGGAAGAGCGCCGCATTGTCGGTCGGATTCGACGAGGCCCGGGGAGACATAATAGTCACCATAGATGCGGACCTGCAGGACGACCCGGAAGAGATTCCGAGGCTCGTCGAGAAGATAGATGAAGGCTATGATCTGGTGTCCGGCTGGAAACAGAGCCGCAGGGACCCCATGACCAAGACCATTCCTTCGAAGGTGTTCAACACGGTCACCAAGTGGGTGACGGGACTCAAGATTCATGACATGAACTGCGGCCTCAAAGCTTACAGGAGCTATGTTACCGGCCACCTTAAGGTCTACGGCCAGCTCCACAGGTTCCTGCCCGTATTCGCCCACAAGGCGGGGTTCAGGGTAGGGGAGGTCGCGGTCAAGCATCACCCGAGGGTCCACGGAAAGACCAAGTACGGGGCGGGACGTTTCCTCCACGGCTTCCTTGACCTTCTGACCGTGGTGCTGCTGACGGGTTATACCACCAGCCCGCTCCACTTCTTCGGGACAATAGGCATCGTCTTCTCGCTGGCCGGCTTCGGGATCAACTGCTATCTGTCTTGGCTGAGACTCACCTTCGGCAATATTCAGGGCAAGCATCCCCTGCTTATGCTCGGTGTCCTGCTCATGATCCTGGGCTTTCAGCTGATATCCACCGGACTGGTGGCGGAGTTTATTGTGAGGATCGGTCACCGGGGCAGGGACGAGTACAGCATAAAGGCCAGGCTTTCCCACGATGATGAGAAGGGTTCCCGGAATGGCGAACAAGATTAAGGGAACCAGGAGCAAGAGGCCGGAGTCCAGAGGGCCCGGGCCAACAGCGAGCAAGAAGAATATGTCCCGCCGCAGGCTCGCCGTGATTCTCGTCGCGATCTGCGGGATCGCCCTGCTCGCCGGGATTCTCTCCTTCGATGATCTTCCTTCCGCCATCGGGGATAATGCCGAGTTTGTGATTCTCACCAGGGCATTGGCCGAGGGACAGGGGTTCCGCTACATCAACCATCCGGAATTGCGCCCCGCCACCAAGTATCCTCCGGGATTTCCGGCCTTTCTCGCCGGCTGGTCGTTCGTCTTCGGAGATTCGATCAAGTCCTTGAAGATCAATGTTCTGCTCTGTTTCGTGGCTGCTGCGGGATTCATATTCCTGCTCGCCAGAAGGCTTGTCGGCGATCACCTTGCCGTGATAGCAGCCTTCACGATAGCCATATCCTCATCGGTGCTTGAGTACTCCCACCAGGTTCTCTCAGATGTGCCCTATATGCTCTTTAGTTTGCTCGCCATCTACCTGGTGCTGACCGGGCCTAAGGGCAGCCGGACGGCCCTAGCCGGCCTTGTGCTCTGCATATGGGCGTATTTCGCGCGGACCGTGGGGGCGAGCCTGGTGTTTGCCTCGGTGGCCTTCCTGCTGCTTAGGTCCCGGCGGAAGGAGGCCGTGATCCTGATCTGCGGTTTTCTTGCGGTCTCGGGACTCTGGGCCATTCGCAACTACACTGTTGCGGGCGAGGGGAGCAGGTATCTCAAAGTTCTTCTTTCGGCCAATCCCTATGACCCGGACCAGGGAATGGTCACTTTCTCCGGCCTCCTCAGCAGGGCCCGGATCAACGGGGCTGCCTACCTGGGCAGTATGATGTCCACCAATATCCTCCCCACCCTGGTGAGGCCTACCAGGGACTTTGGTGAGATCGCCATGACATCCCTGATGTCGGTCTTGATCATCGTGATCGCAGTGCTTGGCGCGATCGCGCTTCGAAAGAAGGCATTGCTTGTAAGTCTCTATATCGTGTTTTACATGATCATCTACCTGGGCTGGCCCGAGGTATGGCGCAGCGAGAGATTCATGATTCCCATGGCGCCCTTGCTCGCGATTTACCTGTATGCAGGCCTCAGGTGGCTGCTTGGATTCTTCGGGGCCAGGGGTCTTGCCGTTACGGTGATATGCGGTCTCCTTGCCCTGACCAACCTCGTCTCGCTTTACCGGTACATTGGCCGGACAAAGGGCTACCCGGCAGGCTGGGTGAGGTATTTCGATGCCGCCAAGTGGATCGACGGCAACTCGGATGAGGATGCTGTGGTTCTTTGCAGAAAGCCGTTCCTATTCTATCTCTACAGTAACAGAAAGACCATCGCGTATCCTTTCACGAGGGACAAGAACGCCATGCGGGAGTATCTTCTGGAGGCGCGGCCGGACTATATCGTGCTTGAGAAACTGAGCTCGGGCACGTCTGCGACGGATGTTTATCTCATACCGGTGCTTCACCAGATGACGGACCACCTCAGGGAAGTCCACTTCACTGAGGAGCCGGTGACCGCGGTTTACCGTTTCGCAGTCCCCCGAGGTGAGACCGATGAGCCGTAATCTCAATATCCTCATGCCCAGCATATACTTCCCCCCGCGCCAGGGGGGGATAGAGAGCCACGTGTACTTCCTTGCCAGAGAGCTGGTAAGGCGGGGCCACAGTGTCAAGGTCATCACGACCAGGACCGAAGCGTCATCGCCTAAGAGTGAAGAGATGGACGGGGTGCAGGTGCGGAGGCTTCCGTCTTTCGGCAAGCACTTCGTGGGCTGGAGCCTGGGCAGTGTATTCTCCGCGCCCGAGATCACTTACTCCGCGAAGAGTTTCGACCTTATCCACTGCCACACCTTTGCTTCCGCCCTGGGTGGAAGTGTCGCGGCGCTGCTCTATGGCCGCCCGCTCGTGGTGACGGTTCACTCGTCACACTTCCTGAGGCTCGCGAAGAATGCGGCCATGAGGCCGCCGTTGAACCTGGTCTTAAGGAGGGCCGGTGCTCTCTTATCAACCAGCAAGGAGATAGACGGCGTGGTGGCCGACCTGGTCCCGGGATCCTGGACGGTGCCCATAGTGAACGGTATCGACACCGCGACCTTCAAGCCCGTGAGCGGTAGCCTCGAGCGGGAGGCGGGCGAGTTCGTGATCGTATGCCCCCGGCGTCTCGTGGCCAAGAACGGCGTTGAGTTCTTGGTCCGTGCCATGGGCATCCTGAAGGACAGGATGAAGGTCCGGCTCTATATTACCGGTGACGGTCCCCTGGCCGCCGAGCTCGGGGACATCGCCGCCGGGCTGGGTATCAGCGACCGGGTGGTCTTCATGGGCGGTGTTGAGAATGCCAGGATGCCTTCGGTCTACTCATCCGCCGACCTGGTTGTCGTGCCGTCTCTGGTGGAGGCCACCTCCATCGCGGCCCTGGAGGCCATGTCATGCGAAAGAGTGGTGGCGGCATCCCGGGTGGGAGGCCTGCCGGAGATCATCGATGAGCGCCTTGGTTTCCTGTTTGAACCGGGCCGGCCCGAGGCGATCGCCGAGACAGTGGAGAAGGCTGCCCGGCGCACCGACATGGCCGAGCTTGGACGCGAGGCAAGGCGGCGCGTGAAAGAGAACTGGAGCATCGGGAAAATGACCGATACACACGAGGAGATCTATCGGAAAGTCCTGGGGGAGGCGGCCAATGCTTAAGGTTGCCATCATCGTCGGAACGAGGCCGGAAGCCATCAAGATGGCTCCGATAGCCATCGAGGCCGGGAGACGCCGCGGGATCAAGCCCGTCCTCATCCTGACCGCGCAGCACCGGAAGATGTGTGATGATGTGTTTGAGATCTTCAGGCTGAAGCCTGACTATGACCTCGATATCATGAAACCGCGCCAGTCCCTCTTCGAGCTAACGGCCCGGCTCGTGAGGAAACTCGAGAAGGTGCTGGCGGCGGAGACGCCGGACATAGTGCTGGTCCAGGGGGATACCACGAGCACCTTCGTGGGTTCGCTGTGTTCCTATTATCTGAAGATACCCGTGGGCCACGTTGAGGCGGGCTTAAGGACTTACAGGAAGTACAGTCCCTTCCCCGAGGAGATCAACAGGAAGCTGACTTCCGCCCTCTCTGACCTGCATTTCGCACCGACCGCAACTGCCAGGGACTCTTTGCTTTCCGAAGGTGTGCCGAGGCGGCGGATCTCCGTCGTGGGCAACCCGGTGATCGATGCGCTTCTTCATGTCGCATCCAGAAGGTACAGGTTCGCTTCGGAGCAACTTGCAGGGATCGACTTTAAGCGCAATAAGGTCATCGCGGTCACGGCGCACAGGAGGGAGAGCTGGGGAGAGAGCTTCGAAGGGATGATGCGGGCCCTCAGGGAGATCGTCCGGATGCACAGCGACGCCCTGATGGTGTTTCCGGTCCACCCGAATCCCAATGTCAGGGGTACGGTGAAGAAGATCCTGGCGGGTGCCGAGAGGGTCGTCCTTGTCGATCCACTCGATTACAGGGACTTCGTCAAGTTGCTTAAGTCCTGCAGCTTCATAATCACCGATTCGGGCGGCATCCAGGAAGAAGCCCCCTCACTGGGCAAGCCCGTGCTCCTGATGAGAGAGGTAACCGAGAGGCCCGAGGCCGTCAAGGCAGGTGCCGTCAAGATTGTGGGTACCGACACGCGCAGGATCATCTCAGCCGCGACGGAGCTGCTGAGGTCGGACAAGGCCTACCGGAAGATGATTGTCAAGAAGAACCCTTATGGCGACGGGCACGCGGCTGAGAAGATAATGGATACTATCGCCGGGCGGCTCGCCGAAGTGGAGAGGCCATAGTTGATGAAGAGCATTCTCAAGAGGACCATCGGCGTCGCGGTGGCCGGCGTGATTCTCTATTTCATTATAAGAAACCTCGCTTCGGGTCTGGCGGAGCTCGAGACATTGGAGTTCAATGTCAGGCCCTGGCGCATAGTGGGCTCCTTCCTGATGCTCGCAGTCCTGTTTCCGGTTTACGGCAGACTCTGGCAGTACATTCTGGCGAAGATGGGATACGTCATCGGGTTCAGCCAGAGTATGAGAATATGGTTTCTGTCCCAGGCAGGCAGGTACATCCCCGGCAAGATCT
>JAUVJV010000126.1 GCA_030592245.1 Candidatus Eiseniibacteriota bacterium | reverse complement strand
TGCGGGTCTCGGGGTTTACCCTGAGGCCCCAGGCCTTGAAGGTCTCGAGCATGTCGGAGTGGGCCTCGAAGGCGGCGCCCTCGAGCGTTCCGGCGGCGTAGAGGAAAACGTCGAGCTTCCTGGACGCCGTGACCCTGGGATCGAGCTGTCTCATCGAGCCGGCGGCGGCGTTGCGGGGATTGGCGAAGACCTGCTCGCCTTCTTCTTCCCGCCGTGTGTTGAGCTCGGCAAAGTCCCGCTTGGCCATGTAGACCTCGCCGCGCACCTCGAGCAGGGATGGGATCTTGCCTCCGGCCTTTCGGAGTCTTAAGGGGAGTGACCTCACGGTACGCAGGTTCTGGGTGATGTCCTCTCCGGTCACGCCATCGCCGCGCGTCGATCCCTGGACAAAGATCCCGTCGCGGTAGACCGCCTCCATCGCCAGGCCATCGATCTTGGGCTCCGCGACATACTCGAACTCCTTATCACCCAGCAGCTTCTTCACGCGGCCGTCGAAAAGCACCACCTCATCACTGTTGAACGCGTTCTGGAGGCTCAGCATGGGGAGGGAGTGGGTGATGTTCCCGAACTCTTCAAGCGGTGGCGCACCCACCTTCTGCGTGGGCGAGTCGGGAGTCATCAGTTCAGGAAAGAGCTGCTCGATTTCCTCGAGCCGGCGCATCAGGCGGTCGTATTCCTTGTCGCTTATCTCGGGGGCATCCAGGACATGATACCTGTAGTTGTGATGGCGGATCTTATCCCTGAGCCCGGCAGCTTCCTTCGCGGTCTTTTTCTTGTCAGCCAGGTCGATCACCGTCCTTGCCTGGATAAGAACCGCTTGAGTTTGGCAAGCGGATACGTGTTTATGACATCACCCGGCTCGAGCCAGCCTCTCCTGGCTGTCGCGACGCCGAAGCGCATGTTGAGCATCTGCCGGTCGGCGTGAGAGTCGGTGTTGATGCACACCTTCACGCCTGCCTCCCTGGCCGCCCGGCAATGACTGTCCTTCAGGTCCAGTCTGTCAGGATGAGCGCTGAGTTCAAGTGCAATCTTGTGCTCGTGAGCGGCGGCCATAACTTTCTCGAGATCCACTTCATAAGGATCCCGCTCGTTTATGAGCCTCCCGGTAGGGTGGGCGAGGACATGGACGTTCGCATTGCTGATTCCCTTGATTATCCTTCCGGTCATCTCATCGCGCGGCATGTTGAACCTGGAATGAATGGCAGCGATGACGATATCGCATTCCGCCAGCACCTCATCGGCAATGTCCAGCCTGCCATCCGGCAGTATGTCCACCTCGATTCCAGCGAGGATCTCGATCCCGCTCACCTTCCTGTTGGCGGCGCGGATTGCCTTTATGTGTTCGCCGAACTCCACCTCATCGAGGCCTCCGGCGATCCTGAGCGACTTGGAGTGGTCGGTAATCCCGATATACTTGTAGCCCATTTCCCAGCCCTGGTGCGCCATCTCCGCGATGCTGTTCCTCCCGTCTGAGGCGTCGGTGTGCAGGTGCAGATCGCCCTTGATGTGCCTGGGCTCTATGAGTTTCGGAAGCGTGCCCTTCTCTGCGGCTTCAATCTCGCCCGAGTTCTCGCGGAGCTCCGGCGGAATGAACGGCAGGCCCACCAGCTTGAACACATCCTCCTCGCGCTCGCCACCTCGCCGATTAGCAGCCTCATCGCCTCGCCGCTCATCGCCCTTTACATCGAACACCCCGTACTCACTTATCTTGAGTCCCATCCTCTTCGCGCGGTCTCTCATCGCGACATTGTGGTCCTGCGACCCGGTGAAGTAGTGCATCGCGGCCCCATAGTCCGATTTGGGAAGGATTCTTAAGTCGACCTGGATCCCCGAGCCGAGAATCACGCTGGACTTGGTTTCTCCCCTGGCAAGCACGTCGGTGACATTGCCCATGGAGGTGAAGGCATCCATGATCTCGTGGGAGGATTTCGAAATGACCAGGATGTCGATGTCGCCGATGGTTTCCTTCATGCGCCTTAGGCTCCCGGCGATGTCTATCTGCGAGACCCCCTTGATCGCGCCCAGGGTCTTGACGATCGCTTCGGCGTAGGCGAGGGCGTCGGAGACCTTGAAACGTCCCACGTTTCTCCTGTACTGTTCGATGCCCTTGAGGATTTTCTCCTCGAGCTTCTCACCGATGCCTTCTATCGAGCGGATCCTCCCCTCGCGGGCGGCCTGCTCGAGATCGTCCACGGAGGCCACCCCGGCTTCCTTTTTAAGCTTCACGGCGAGCCGGGCCCCCACACCCGGGACGGAGAGCAGCGCCGTCAGGCTGTATAGTGGGTCCTCTTTCAAGTCTTCACAGAACCTGCATGTCCCGGTATTTATGATCTCCTCGATCTTCTCGGCAAGACTGGATCCGATTCCCTGGACAGATGTGAGCTCACCGGCCTCGAGCAGGGACTTCACATCACCGGGCATGTCCCGGACCACCCTGGCGGCCCTGCGGTAGGATCTTATGCGGAAGCGGTTCTCGTCCTTGAGTTCGAGGATGTCTGCGATTTCATCGAATATCCGGGCGACGTCGATATTCTTCAAGCCCTTCCCTCCAAACTCAAGCGTATTGCAGCTTGCCCTTCCGCGTCAAATGCAAAAGCCCGGGGGCCGGAGCGAGAAATCGTGATTCGCTCTTCGCGCAGAGCTATTGTGTTGTGCTCCCGGCGCCTTTCTTAGTATAGATGAAACAGGAGGGAAGCATGCTAAGAACTAATTTCCGGCTCTTCAGGATCTTCGGCATACCGATCGAGATCAATGTCTCCTGGTTCATCATCTTCGGGCTGGTTTCCTGGAGTCTTGTCTCCTTCTATTTCCCGACCCACTATCCGTCGTTTTCTGTGACGGCCCACTGGGTGATGGGCCTTGTGGCGGCTCTGCTGCTCTTCGCCTCGGTCCTCCTCCACGAGCTCGGGCATTCCTATGTGGCCAAGACCCATGGCGTCCCGATCAAGCGCATAACCCTCTTCCTTTTCGGCGGGGTGTCGCAACTCACGAAGGAATCGCCCGACCCCGTGACCGAGATCAAGATCGCCATCGCGGGACCTGCCGTGAGCTATGTGCTCATGATGATCTTCTTCGCCCTTTACTATCTCGTCTCGCAAAGCGGGAGCCCGGAGGGTGTCGCCCCGGTGTTGAGGTACCTTGCGTTTGTAAACGGCATCCTCGGCACCTTCAATTTGATCCCCGGCTTCCCCCTGGACGGCGGAAGGCTCTTACGCGCCACCATCTGGAAGGTCAGTGGCGATCTGCGGCGGGCCACCTACATCGCCAGCAAGGTGGGTGGCATTGTCGGCATAGTCTTCATCGTGCTCGGTTTTCTGCTGGTCTTCAGGGGCGCCTTCATCGGCGGGCTCTGGCTGGTCTTGATAGGCTTTTTCCTCAGGCAGGCCGCCGGGGCAAGCTATCTACAGGTCGTGATCGACAGCACTCTCAAAGGTGTGACGGTCGGAGACATAATGAAGCCGGACGTGGTCACGGTCTCAGAGGATCTTTCGATCCAGAGCCTGGTGGACGATTACTTCTTCAAGTATCACTTCGACTGTTTCCCGGTGAGCGACGAGGGAAGGTTGAAGGGACTGATCACCGTTAATGAGCTCAAGGACCTTCCGAAAGCGAAGTGGCGGGAAACCCGGGTCGGCGATGTCATGCAGCCGGACAACCAGCGCATCAGGGCCCATGTCGATGAGGAAGCCTCACAGGTCTTGAAGCGCGTAATTCGCGACAGGAGCGGGAAGCTCCCCGTGGTGAGCGGCGACCGGATCGTCGGCATCATCACGCGGCGGGACATATTGGAAGCCCTCAGGGTCTTCTCCGACTTAAGCCACTAGCATCCCGCCCGGGAGAAAGTCTTACCTGATTCTCGACCGGCTACCTGATTTCCAGGTCGATGCTTCCGATGCCTTCGATGTCGACCCGGAACAGGCCCCGGGTGACGGGGGAGAAGGTCGCCTTGCCGTTATGGCTATACTTGGTCTCGCATGTTCCGGGAGAGTAGAGCTGCGTCTTCACGCCGTCGGGTTCCTCGGAATTTGCTTCCTCGATAATGCTGAGCGCGGGCCTGACCTCATCCGCCATCGCCTTGAGCTCCACGGTAATGAGGAAGCCTGAGATGGATCTCGCGATCCTGGGACTGAGCGCCTTGCTACTGGTTCCCCGGACGGCGGCCGTCGAGGGTATGCGCGGGGTCAGCAGGTCGCCGGTGGTTTCCAGTATCCGGCATATCCCGTTCTTAAGGACGGCGATTATGTCGAATTCGCCGTGAGCGTGGGTGTGGAGGGCGATCAGGCTCTCAGCCCGGGCGAGAGCGCTCTCGGGAATGGGTTTACCCATCCCGGCTTCGGGACTCACCAGCTCCTTGAGCTCGGCCACATTGTGAAGGCATATCGGGCAAGCGGCCAGGTGAGCTTCGATCTTCCGGCGCATGCCGTCGCTGACGATCCCGTCCACGTAGGAGGTCATCTCCTCATCTGTAAGACATCTGTTCTTCATTTCTGCACCCTATATGGTATGACGCCGATCAAGTCGTTTTCCGGACAAGGGTCCGCAGCTTCTTAAGGGCCCTGGACTTCCGGGCGGAGACCGCATCAACGGAGAGGTCCACGAGCACGCCGATCTCCTTCTCTTTCATGCCCTCGATATAATACAACTTCAATATCAATCTATCTTTGTGGGGAACCATGTCAAGGGCCTCGCCCACCGTGAGCCGGACTTCCATGTCATGATCCAGGTCCAGGCCATCCGCGAGGACGTCCTCCAACTTCGAATCCTCATCTATGGGAGCATCCAGCGAGATATTGGGTCTCCGCTTCAAGCCCCTGAGGTAGTCATATGTCTTGTTGCGCGCTACGCTGACCAGCCAGGTCGAGAGCTTCGAGTTCCATTTGAACTTACGCAGTGCCGCGCAGTCATTTTTGAGGAGTTTCTCGATTACCGAGGCGAAGATGTCGTCCGCCACTTCGGGCTCGTGGATCGAGAACTTGCCCAGGAGATTGAGGATGACGCCATAGATGCAGCGGTCATATGACTTGATGAAATGCTTCCATGCCCTTTCATCCTTGGCGATGCATCCCTGTAGTAGTTCTCTTTCTTCCATATCAGCGCATGACTCTCAGTCCAATACGAAGGGGAGGATGGCCAGAGCTGCCACGGCCGGGACTATTATCAGCCACCAGTTGAAGCCTTCATCCTCTTGCGTTTCAGTTTCGGTTTCAATGAGCGCCCTGATGTTCCCGTCCAGGGACTCTCCGCCTCCGTAGATGGTCTCAAGGACCTGGCCGTCCTCATCCATCAGAACGAGGGCGGGAAGAACCCTTTCATCCAGAATGCTTCCGAACACACTCTCTGCGGCATCTATGAATACGGGCACGCGGATATCGAGATCAAGCACGGTCTCCCTGATCTCCGGAGGGCGGCCTATCAGCACAACGGCGGGCCGGACCCCTTCATCCCTGATCATGCCTGTCTTGCTGTCGAAGTACACGGCGCCTTCGCGGCAGGTGGCAAGGCCCGGATCGCATACAAGGAGCAGGGTCGTATGGCCATCGCAGACCCTTGAAAGATCGGCCGGGGCATCCCAGAGATCGGTCAGCTCCGGAGCGGGAGCGGCGAAGCAAAGCGCGGCCGTCATCAGCAGTGTTAAGGCGAGAAGCGTAGCCCTGAGGAGCAGGAGAGAACTTATTGTATTCTCACCAGGTTTGGTTCCAGGACGGTCTTTTCTGATTCTCTTACTTCTATCCATGCTTCCCAGCGCCGGTATCCCTGCCTTTGGAGGATGATGTGATGATTGCCGGCGGCGATTTCCACCGTTGAGGGCGTCATGCCTCTTGCTTCCCCGTCAATGAGGATCGCCGCATCGGCCGGTATCGACTCGACCACAAGATATCCTACTGGAATCCCGGAAGGCGTTCCAAGGTTTTCTTTGCCCATGGTGACCGGGAAGAGGAGGGCGGCCAGCAGCACCAGCACACCGAGAACGGTCGCCAGGGTGTGAAGGGGGCCTCGGCGATCGGCCGGGGCGGCATCGAGGTCCTCCAGGCTGAGCCTCGGATCCCCATAGAGGGTGTAGGCCGCCCAGGAGAGCGCGTGCAGCCCGAAGGTCTCGGCCAGGTCCGTGCGCGCCCTGCGGAGAGCGTGCCCGAAGGTTTCCCCCTCGAAGAGATGCGTGTAAAAGCGTGACGCCAGCCGTGTCGCAGCTGCGCTCCTAACATCCCAGAGGGATGCGACACAGGCTCTCGTGCCCCTCCCCAGCAGAGTCTCGATGAGTCCGAGAGCACCCTTCCACGCGAGCCAGGGAACCGGTGTGCACATATTGAGGAAGGCCAGCGCCGGCGGGTCCTTCAGGCCCGCGAGAGCCTCCCCGCCCAGCACCCTCTTTCTCCCGAGTTTGATCCCGGCGGCGGCATCTTCCTCGGTCGCGACCCCGTGACCCGTGAAGTGAAAGACCGTGGTTCCGGGCAGGTGGGTCAGGATGGATTGCCGTGTGACCTCCGCGCCCTGCTGGATCATAAGCGAGAACCCGGCGGACCGGGTGAAGATCTGCCGGAGCTCTCTGATCTCCTGTTCGACATCGTCGTGGATTACAGGGTCGCTCGATGGGTCTCCCGCGATAAAGACCCGGTAGGGAGGAATGCGCTCCCCGGCCGGCTGCCTCGGCGTGTCCTCGGCATAGATCACCCTTCCCATGGCCAGCCTCGTCGACAGGAACTCCGTGCCGTCAAACATCAACTCCACGGGGATGTAGGCTAGTGACCGGTCGATCTTGAATATGAT
>JAUVJV010000400.1 GCA_030592245.1 Candidatus Eiseniibacteriota bacterium | reverse complement strand
GGGTATCCGTCACCCGGCCGGGGTTTGGTCACGATGGCAGTATGTGGCCCACCGGCCGCGGTCTCGTCCCGCTAAAGTCCCCTTTAGAAAGCGCCGATATATCGACTAAGAGCGAACCCATACGCTGAGATCGTTAGGTGGTGTGAAGAATGATAACAAACCAACGAGGCTTCACCCTTATCGAGATAATGATCGTCGCGATCATCATTGGCGTGCTGGTTGCAATAGGCATTCCCAACTTCCTTCAATTGAAGAACAGGGCGATGGAAGCAAGCGTGAAGTCCAATATGCACACGGTTCAGCTTGCGGTGGAGGATTACGCAGTTCATACCCTGGGCATATATCCCGATGATGCCGCCTCGGCCACGCACAGCGGCCAGACGGTTGAGGATCTTTGCCCCGATGGTGCGTACCCCGTGAATCCCTTCACCGGCGCGTCGACTGTGGTTGTCTGGGATGCCGACCCGGCCAACTCGGGTGAGATAGGCATAAGCCCCGCGCTGGCGACCGATTACGTGATAAAGGGCTATGGGAAACAGGTGATGCTCCTGCTGGAGCTCTCTCCCGGGAAGTAGGTGCAGCGAGTCCGCTGTGCGGCTGCCTCAGGTCTGCCGCCGGGCCGGGTATGGCATTACGCTGAACGTGACAGGTAGCAGAAAAACATACGGGGTAACCTCCCGAGAGGTTACCCCGTCTCTTGCTCGTTGGAGGGCCTCAAGAACGAGCTATCTATAAGCCCGCTTAGACGAGCTTATCTATAGAGTCTCTTTATGTCTCCCCACGACGCGCCCTCCGTCGCCACTCCCTGAGTACGGTGGAGCGTAAGCCCCGACTCCGACCCGCCTGAGTGGACCACGTCATAGGTCTGGTTGGCCGGAAGGGTGCTCTTGGTCCAGGTGAACTCGACGGCGAAGCCAGCGAGTGAATCCGGCGAATCCAGATAGTATTCGGAGCTCGATGCACGGAACCTCTCCTTCCAGTTGAAATCGGGATCGAAGGGTCCGATGGTGGCCGTATCCCAGCCAGTGGGTGCCTCACTCGCGGTCCGCGTCGCATCCATTGCGATATTGCTCGAATTGAAGAACATGTAGACCGTGTTGAGGGGCTGGGCGGTGCCCCAGTTGTAGACGATGTACTCGTAGCGCCACAGGTTCGTGCCGGGTTGGTCGCCGCCCGCCGGGAACAGGGACGCGGGCTCGTATTCGACCCACGCATCAGTCTCCCAGTGGAAGATCTCGTACCTTATGACCGCAAACGGATCACCGCTTGCCTGCCCTGTGAGCATCACCACAGACAGAGCCACGAGACATGCCATCATCACTGCCGTTCTGCCGGCGTACCTTAGCATTCCTCGCATGAACGCATCCTCCTTGCTGCAATTGTCTCAGGTCCGGAGCCGGGATGTCCGGCCCCGCACCAACATATCCGATCTATCGTCCGGGCTACGCCCGGCCAGGCTGACTCTCCGGGCATAGAGCCCTTACTGCGAACGGATCACCGTGACCTTGCGACTCGAGATGCCGTCACGGCTCCGGATCATCATGAAATAGGTGCCTGATGCCACCTTATTACCAAGGGCATCCTCACCCATCCAGTAGTGCTCATGCTCGCCGGGGGAGAGATCCAGCTGTCCGGATTCATATATCATCCTGCCCCGCACGTCGAACACCTCGAGGCTGGCCTCTTTGTTCGCGTGGGTATTGGGGACCGTGTATCTGACGGCCACCGCGAAACTGAACGGGTTGGGACGCATGTCGAGTACCTGCACGATGTCTCTTGAGTCTATGCTGTACCAGATGATCTCGGTATCGAGCGGGATCACGCCGGCTGCGACCATCGTGGCATTGTTGATCTCATCCGCTATTGTCTTGGCGACCTCATAGTCAACGCCGGGCACCTGGTCGGTTATGATCTCATTACAGTAGGTGATGGCCTGCGAGACATTGGCGCCATCCTCGCTTATGATCTCGGCCTGGCTGAGCTTCAAGGATGCTACATTGAGCAGGAGAGCCACCATCTGCTGCTTGGCGCGCTCGAGCATGTTCTGGCCGTGGTTGACCTTGAGGAGCTGTCTCAAGGCAAGCAGGCTATCGGCCGCCGTCGCGTTCTCGGGGTCGATATCGACCTCGAAGGCGATGATGGGGTTATAGAGATGCTCGTTGAAATGCTCGCGGATGCCGTGCATGTATTGGATCATCTCAGCTATGGTCTCGTGCGGGTTGCCCTTGCCTGTTACCAGGGCATTAGCCTGATGCTTCCAGTATCCGATCGTCCGCTGCTCGGGCACGATTTCCTGGCAGTACAGGTGGAAGTCGACCGTGGCGTGCTCGGCCGGGCCCAAGGTGATCACCTTGGTCTCGGCATCGACCGTGAAGCCCAGGGGGGTGACGATGCTGACCGTGTACTCATCAGCCAGGAGCTCGAGGAAGCAGTACTCACCGCTCTCGTCCGTCACGGCGGCGCCCTCGAACGTGCCGATGCTGTTCAGGAGATCGATGGTGATATTGGCGACCGTACTGGAGAGACACTCGTCATAGACGGTGCCGCAGATGGATCCTGACTCATCGATCACGCCCACGATAATGGTCTGGCCCTCGTAGACTATCCCGTTCATGGCCTCGAAGAACCTGCGGCCAGGCGTGGTCTCCGGGTCTTTCCAGACAAAGGTGACCGAGAAGCCCAGCTTGGTCTCGCCGGGGAAGATGCGGTCCGGACCCGAGGAGGTTTGCCATTCGATGAACCAGGGGGAGGGATCGGGATCCACAAAGGTAGTGCCTTCCCAGTTCTCAGGAGACTGGATCTCGGCAAAGTCCGACTTATCCCCCAGGAATTCTCCGGTTACCGGGTCGGAGTCGAAGAAGACCAGCACCGTCTGGATGGCTGGCTGAACGGCTATGTTCCGTATCTTGAACTCGTAGCGGTACATCTGGTTACCCGGCTCCCCGCCCATATAGACCAGGGTCGAGGTGAT
>JAUVJV010000432.1 GCA_030592245.1 Candidatus Eiseniibacteriota bacterium | reverse complement strand
TCCCGGTTCACGTCTATCTCGGCGTTTATCCTGTCGACCTCGGCCTGGAGATCATGCTCTCTCCCCGCAATCTCCAATGCCTGCCGGCGCTTTTCCCTGAGGTCCGCCCTTATACGCTCGAGCTCCTCCTCCCGGCTCTCTATCTCATCAGACAGCTCTTCCGGAGTCGGGCCGGCGGCTTCCCGGGCCGGCTCTTGCACCGGTATCTGCGGTGGTATCTGCAGTGGTACTTGCGCTAGGCACGCCGGGGCAAGCAATGCAAGCAGGGCCAGGGCCGCAATGAGGATGAGAGCAGTAACGGCCCCGCAGGAAGCCGCGGCAACCCCGTCGGCAGCAAGGGGGCTCCGGCCGGGCCGCACCGGCATCTCCCGTTCCACCGCTACTCCTTTTCCTCGAGAAACACTCTTAGCGATACCAGGCTCCCGAGAATCGCAACTGCCATCCCGAAAACGGCAAAGAAGAGGACCATTCCCCAGGGCATGAACACTGCCTGAGAAATGCGCGCGGCTATGGCTCTGTAGCCCAGATAGAGCAGTACGAGTGATAGCACGATCGATGCGGCGCCGTGCAGAAAGCCTTCGAGCAGGAAGGGCGCCATCACGAAAAAGTCGGTTGCACCCACCAGCTTGAGCACTTTGATCATCTCCTTGCGCGCGTAGAGCGTGAGCCGTACCGTATAGGAGACCGTGATCAGGGCTGCGATTCCCACCACCAGTCCCACGATCAAGTCCACCACCGCAAAGACCCGCACTACCTTCTCCAGCACTGTAATCCACCCGCGGCCGTAGCTTACATCCTCCACGCCCCTCAGCTGGGCGAGGCGCTCCGCGACCCCAACCACTCTTTGCTTAAGCCTGTACTGGGACTTAAGGGTTATCTCCAGTGACGCCGGGAGAGGGTTGGTCTCAAGAGATTCCAGGATGTGGCTTCTATCGCCGAATTCCTGCATGAGCCGCTCCATGGCCGCAGTCGGATCCACATGGCGCACGCTCTCGATGAACGGTATGGACTCGATCTCGGTCATTAGGGAGTCCGCGGTCGCTCTTGATATATCATCTTCCAGAAAGACGACGATCTCGACTTTCTCGTGCGCGAACCTCAGGACCTCTCTGAGATTGGCGGTCGCCAAGAGGAACATCCCCAGTATCAGGAGGGAGCAGGTCATGATTATGACACATGCGGCCGACATAAACCCCGCCCGCTTTATCCCCACCAGTGCCTGGTTCAGGTGGTACACTTTTCCTGCCCCCCGTCTTCTATTACTCTGCCCTTATCCAGCACGATCAGCCTCTTCTTCAGCCGTTCCGCAATTTGAATGTCGTGCGTGGCGACCAGCACCGATGTCCCGCCCCTGTTGATATCAAGCAGGAGCTCGAATATCTGGGCGGTGGTGTCCACATCAAGATTGCCCGTGGGCTCATCAGCCAGGAGAATCGATGGCCTCAAGGCCATCGCCCTTGCTATGGCCACCCGCTGCTGCTCGCCGCCTGAGAGTTTGGGTGGAAACTGGTGGCGCTTGGATGACAGTCCGACCGAATATAGCACGCTGTTTACGCGCTTCCTGATCTCGCTGTCTTTCTTGCCTGCGGCCCGGAGCGGCAGGACCACGTTTTCAAAAGCGGTGAGGTCCTTGAGGAGCTTGAACTCCTGGAAGACGACCCCGACTTTCCTCCGGAGCATCGCGATGTCCTTTTTGCTGACCTCGCTGGAGATATAGTCGCCTATCAGGACTTCCCCCTCTGAAGGGGTCTCGTCCAGATAGATCAGCTTGAGCAGCGTGGTTTTTCCGGCCCCCGACGAGCCGGTCAGGAAGACAAACTCCCCTTTTTCAACCGACAGGTTGATCTTCTCAAGCGCAACCGTTCCGCCCTTGAACCTCTTGCTCACATCTCTGAATTCAAGCAGCATCGTTCAACCTCTTCGCTATCCTGGCACATTCGAGGATCGCCATTCGCATGCTCCGGTCGGAAGCCGAATGCCTTCCGGCGATATCAAAAGCCGTGCCGTGGCCCGGCGACGTCCTGATACAGGGGATGCCCAACGTGATATTGATCACGTCTCCGTGGCCCATGAGCTTAAGCGGTATCATCCCCTGATCGTGATACATGGCGACAATCGCATCAAACCGCCGCGCAAAATGCGGCCTGTAAATAGAATCGGCAGGAAAGGGGCCTTCCGCGAGAATCCCTTCCTCGCTTGCCCGGCGGACGGCAGGTCCGATCACCCTGACTTCCTCCCCTCCCAGGCGCCCACCCTCGCCCCCGTGCGGGTTCAGGGCCGAGACGCCTATCCTGGCCTTCTTGATACCCATATAGCGGTCAAGATAGGTCTCGGTCAAGCGCAGTGTCTTCAAGATCCCGCTTACGCTCAGCTTCCGGGCAGCATTCCTCAGGGCAATATGCGTACTGGCAAAGACCACCCGGAGCTCTTCATTCATGAGCATCATGGCATAGTCTCTTGTTTGCGTGAATTTCGCCAGAAGCTCGGTGTGACCCACCATACCATAGCCGGCGAGTGCAAATGACTCTTTGGATACCGGAGCCGTGACCAGGCCCTCCGCCTCGCCTGAACATGCAAGCTCGACCGCCAGGCGGAGCGCCTTCCCGGCAGCCAGGCCCCCCGCCCGCGACGGCTTCCCGGCCGGGCGCCCGCCCTTTACCCTGACCGCATCTATCACCGCGATCGTATCGGCAGTGACATGCT
>JAUVJV010000033.1 GCA_030592245.1 Candidatus Eiseniibacteriota bacterium | reverse complement strand
GCCCTGACCTGGGCGCGCTATTTCAAGTGGTACTGGGGCAGTGTTGTGGCCTTCTCCACGCGTACGGGCTATGGCTACGCGTTCGGAGCGTCCAGGGACAAGGGTGTTCCCGAATACGAGAAGTTCTACGCGGGGGGCTCGGCGACGATCCGGGGCTATGATGACCGGGAATTCGGCCCGGGCGATTTCCTTTTGCTGGCGAACGTGGAGATGAGGTTCCACCTCTTCTGGAGGGTTGCGGGAGTGACCTTTATCGACATGGGTAATGCGTGGCAATCCATCGATGACATGGAGGGGTCCGACTTCAAGGTCTTCGTCTCAGGCGAGGACTATGCTCTGAGAAGAGACACCGATGTCAAGTATACCATCGGGCTGGGGATCGGTACCCAGACCCCGGTGGGTCCCATAATGATCGACTACGGTTACCGCCTGAAGCGGGCGGTCGATGAGGAAGGCAAAAAGGAGTCCCCTGGGAGGTTTCATTTCCTGGTGGGGCACGCATTCTAACTATGAGCAGACGAACACAAGGACTCGTATTCCTGGGCGTGGTGATCTGCCTGGTGGTGCTGGGCACCTTCCTGGTATTGAGGACTCAGGGCGAACGGATAGCCCTGAGCCTCGGTGATTTCCTTACGTCCCGCTTTGGCGAGGGCCGGAACATCAGCATCGAGTTCGGCAAGATCAGCGGAAGCCTCATCGATGATGTGCGGCTGACCGACGTGATCGTGACCTACACGGGAGGCGACTCCCCGAGAATCCTCCTATCCGCGGCGGAGATCAGGGCGTATTTCAAAATCTCCCGGATATTGCTGGGGCCGGTTCAGATCGACTCGCTGGTCATGATATCGCCCAGGTTCGTGTTGCCGAAGAGGCCCGACGGGTCGAGGCTTTTCCCCACGGGAGACCCGAGGCCCGGGCCGCCGGGCAAGCCGACCACATTCGGGATAGACTGGTTGAGAGTCGAGGACGCTACCGTGGTCTGGGTAAGCGGGAGCCTCCAGCGTTTCACCCGGATCAATGCCAGTGGCTCTTACAGCAGGGATGAGAAGGCGCACCGGTTGGCGATCGCGACAATGGAGTTCACCTACGGAGCCGGCTCGAGAGTTGAGCACCTCTCCGGCAACCTGGCCCTTCTGGATGACAGGGTGAGGATCGGCAACCTGACCGCTGTGACGCCAACCTCCGGCATTAGCTTGTCGGGATACCTGGGCACGGGGGATCTTGATTCCCTTGCGCTTTCCGTAGCCATTGACAGTCTTGATTTTTGTGATGTGCCTGTCTTCCTGGGCCGCGACGAGAGGCCCGGGCTGGGGCATGGTGCAGGACATCTGGTGGTGCGGGGGCAGTACGCGGCCGTCGATTTCGATCTTGCCCTGGATGGCGAGATCCATGACATGATTTACAGGGACCTCAATGCGGATTTCTCATATGCGGACAGGACGCTCAAGGTCGAGAGACTGTCCACTCTACTCCGGGAGACTCCATTCGACGCCTCCTGCGAGTACAGGTTCAGCGATCCGCCAAGGTACGCGGGTGTGGTCGCCTTCTCCGGTTTTGATCTCTCGCGTTTCTTCGGAGAAGAGGACGGCGGCTATTCCTCGGACTTAAGCGGCAGCGTCGGGTTCAGCGGCCGCGGCCTGGGCGGCGAGGCTTTTCACCTCACCACGGCACCGAAGCTCGATGCGGGGCGCTACAGCGACTACAGATTCGACTCGGTGAGCGGCGTGGTGGAAGTCAACTCGGAGCACGTCATCCTCGACAGCGTGATCGCCGATATCGGCGGAACCTCCATTGTCTCGAGGGGCCTTGTCGCGTATGACGGCAAGATCGATCTCGACTTCACCTACGATTGCCCGGGCCTCGAGGGTCTGCGATCCTACCACAGGGTAGAGGGATTGAGCGGTTTCGCGGTGGGCCAGGCCAGCGTCGACAGGGAGAACGGTGAGACGCTGGTGCGTGCGGCCGCCACGAGTGAGAGATTGCAGTACAGTGGAACCGTGGTCGAGGGCATGACCGTCGGGCTCGAGATGGCTCATTCGGATTCCGGCTTAAGTGGATATTGTGAGGTGTTCGGCCGCAGCCTTGACCTGATGGGGTATCAGGCCGGCGAACTCATCGCCGACGTCCTTATCGAGGACCGGCGGCTTAAGATCGAGCGCGTGGCCATCACCCGGGATGGCGGCTCGGTGATCGGGATGGTAGGCCGCGCCGATTTCCTCGATGGCGGGGTCGACCTTGCAATCGACAACCTGTTTGTAGAACTTGCCGGCCTTATCTGGGAGAACCCTCAGGAGCTCGGCGTCTCTTACGCGGACGGACTGCTTTCGATGACCGATTTCGTGCTCGTCTCCGAGATGGGCGTCATAAACGTAGAGCGGGGTTCCTACTCGGACGGGCGGTATGAGGCGACCGCCGGGATTGACGAACTGGACCTGGGCATGCTGCGCCGGGTACTGGAGGCTGAGATCCCCACCGGCACGGCCGGGGTGTCCTTAGAGATTGCCGGGAGCGCGGACAGCATTGTCTTCGATCTGGATTTCGAGGTGAGAGACGGCGACATTCGCCAGATCCCGTTCCAGGAGCTCACGGGCAGTGTCGGATATGATGGAAGCACGCTGGTGATCAGGCAGATCAGGCTCACCCAGGATGAGGGAGATGTGCTCGCGAGGGGGAGCATCCCGGTGGATCTGGCTCCTCCCAGGGTTAAGGAACTTGTAGAGAAAGGGAAAGCTCTCGATTTAATTGACGATCTAGGGAATATGGAGATAAACGTCAGAGACGTGGATATCGCCCTGCTGGAACCCTTGTTTCCTCCTCTGGCAAGACTCAAGGGAACCGCCGAGCTCAGGATGGACATGTCCGGGAGGCGGCGGAATCCCCGGCTGACTTCCACCGGGATCCTCCGGGACGCTGTCTTCGGTGAGACCCGGCTGGGCGAGATCTCCTGGGACCTTGCGCTCGAGGACTCGGTCCTCAGGCTTTCCCGGGTGGCATTCGGAAGCGACGGCGAGCAAGGCGAGATCCGGGGAGACGTGCCGCTCGCTGTCTCGATACTTCCGTTTGAGAGCGAGCTCCTGGACAGGCCCATCGATGTGGCAGTCAAGGTGAAGAAAGGCAACCTGGGACTCATGTGTGACATATACCCCAGGCTCAAGGTATGTTCCGGGGAGTACGAGGTCGACTTAAGAATCGGGGGTACCGTGACCGATCCGACCTTCGAGGGTTTCGTGAAGCTCGCCGACTCCCGCTTGAGGATGGAGGGCATCGCCCAGGATATCTTAGACCTCGACCTGGAGCTCCTGGCACACGGGAAGCGGTTCGAGATTGCCAATCTGGTAGCCGAGGGTGGGGCCCTCAAGGCGGGCGGGTCCTTTACGATCAGGGGAACCTCGGTGTCCGACTGGGATATGGATATCAAGCTCTCAGACTACGAGGTGACTGAGTTTGAGGACTTCTACGCCCGGCTGGACGGCGACCTGACTGTGACCGCCGCGGAGGTCGAACCGGGCATTACAAGGCCCAGGATCGTCGGTGACCTGACGGTGAAGGAGGGGGAATACTACTTCTCACCAGACATTAGCGGCGATGGCGGGTTCGCTCCCCCGACGGGCAGACCGGCCTGGATTATGGATGTCGCGGTCGAGATACCAAATGCTTTCTGGATCAAGGGAGATGTTGTCCAGGCGGAGCTTCAGGGCGACTTGAGCGTCAGAAGAGGCAGGGAGGGTCTATCTGTGCTGGGCACGCTGACCACGCTCAGGGGCAAGTTCAGCGTGTACCATAACAGCATGAGGATTTCGAAGGGTGAGTTCAGATTCATAGATGTCAAGAGCTTCAGAAATGCGTATATTGACTTGGAGGCCTCTTCCACCGTCCTGGATGAGAGGGTTGACTTGAGAGCTACCGGATATCTTGATAAGCTCGACATCTCCGCGACGTCCGAGAGCGGGTGGAGCGAGCAGCAGATATTCGAGGCGCTCCTCTTGCGGCGTGGCGTGGCCTCGGATGACCAGGCCGGCAACAAGTTCTTCTCGGATGCTTTTCTGCAGTCCTGGGGCACGGCCCTGGTAAATCGATGCGGGGACGATGTGGCCCGGTAGCTCCACCACGACCAGTTCGGGGTAGAGGTCGCAGGTGGTGAGGAGATCGATCCCATCGCCTCGACCTGGGTCACCTTCGGGAAATACGTCTCCAACAGTGTTTACGTACAGTACAGCCAGTCTCTCGGAAGTCTCTATGGGGACCTGTACGGTGACAGGCAGAGGTTTACGCCCAGGGATGTGGCTTACCCTGAAAGGCAGCTGTCGGTGGAATACAGGTTCTCTAACCGGTTGTCCATAGAAGGGGAGACCGGCACCATCAACGGCCTGGAGTATTTCGACTTCGACGTGAAGTTCCGGTTCGGATATTGAGGAGGGGAAAGGGAAGATGAAGCGAGCTATTCTCATAGCCGTGGTCATACTTCTGTTGCCTACGCTGGTATTTGCCTTCGGCAAGAACAAGGTCCAGTACCGGGGCTTCGACTGGTCGATCTTAAAGAGCGAGCACTTCGACCTGTTCTACTATGAGGGGGAGGAATTTCTCGCCGAGCGCGCGGTTCTCCTGGCCGAGGCCAGCTATGACAGTCTGAGTGCCTTCTTCAGCCACACTCTCTCCAATCGTGTTCCGATCATGATGTATAAGTCTCACGGCGAGTTCCAGCAGACCAATGTCACGCTTGAGCTTCTGGGCGAAGGCGTGGGAGGCTTCACGGAGCTCTATAAGAACCGGGTTGTGCTTCCGTTTACGGGTTCTTACGAGGAGCTCAGGCACGTGATGATGCACGAGCTCACTCACGTGTTCAACTTCGACATGCTTTACGGGGGGCTGCTCCAATCGGTATTCGCCCGGCAGTATATGTTCTCACTTCCCCTCTGGCTCATCGAGGGCCTGGCCGAGTTCGCCTCGGAATATTGGGACGCCGAGGCGGAAATGGTCATGCGCGACGCCGTCCTGAACAACTACTACTTCAATCTTCAGCAGGACGTGCAGGGCTACATGGCATACAAGCAGGGCCAGTCGGTGATCAGGTACATCGCGTACAAGTACGGCCGGGAAAAGGTATCGGACGTTCTCCAGAACATAAGTATCGCCCGCAATGCCGACAAGGGACTGATGGCCAGTATCGGCATCGATGCGACGGGCCTGAGCGAGGCATGGCTGGACTATGTCAAGAAGAAGTATTATCCCGAGGTCGCTATCCGGGAAGAGCCGGAGGATATCGTTACCCGCCTTACCGACCACCGGAAGGATGATTCTTTCATAAACGTGATGCCGTCGATATCGCCGGATGGGCAGCGGATCATCTTCCTCTCCGACAGGAGCGGATATGATGACGTCTACCTGATGTCGGCCTTGGACGGGAAGATCATCAGGCGCCTGATCAAGGGAGAGAGAACCCAGGAGTTCGAGTCCTTTCACTACCTTGCAGCATCCTTCTCCTGGTCGCCCGACGGTGAAAGGGTTGCGGTGGTAAGCAAGCATAAGGACAAGGATCATATATACCTGGTGGATCCGGAGAACGGCAAGGTCCACCGTCGGATATGCCCCGATTTCGATACCCTGTTCCGCCCACGGTATTCCCCGGACTCCAGGACTATGGCTTTCATAGGCGTCGACGCTGGACGTCCCGGCATGTACCTGATGGATCTTGAGACCGAGGAGGTGGAGGCTCTTCATACCGGGGCGCTGGAGTATCTTGACTTCGCCTGGTCCCCCGACGGAGAGCGCATCGCCTTTACGGCGATCGCTCCGGGCGCGATTGACTCGCTTCGTCTCTTCAACCTGGTCAATCCCAGCAATAAGCCTCAGCGGGACATCTTCCTCCTCAACGTGGAAGACGGGTCGGTAGCCAGGCTCACGCAGTGCCGCTCAGAGGACCTTTCCCCGGTGTGGTCACCCAACGGGAGCCATGTGCTCTTCATCTCGGACCGGAACGGCACTTACAATGCTTACGTCTACAGTCTTGAGGATTCGACCAGCACCCAGATCTCGGATGTGTTGGGCGGTATCTTCAACCCGACCTGGTCGGCGGACGGTAACCGAATCGCGATTTCCGCCTTCCAGGCCGGTGGCTGGGACATATACGTTGTCAAGGACCCTATCGAGAATCTCGAGGCCTTGAGGACGCAGAAGGAGAGCGAGTGGGAATATGAGGCGCCGTGGGTGGCCGAGATGCTGGAGATGGCAGCGGCGGACACCCTTCTGGATGCGTTCGGGCCGGATGAGGCCTTCTCTCCGGTTGCGGCTCCCAAGACCCTGGAGGATTACGAGAAGGCGGACTACAAGGTGCGTTTCTCGCCCGACTGGGTCTCTGGAGCTTTTTCCTATAACTCCGCCGACGGACTCGGCGGAATGACCCGGATCTCCATAAGCGACGTTCTGGGCAACCACCGGATATACATAGCAGCCGACTTCTTCGCGTCTTTTGAAAACATAGATTTCGTGACCAATTACTGGTACCTGCCGCAGAGAGTCGATTACGGCTTCGGTGTCTTCCATTTCAAGAACTACTATTATTCGAGCCGTACGACCATGGGGACCCCCATATCCCCGAGAGGTGAGGATAGGCTCTTCTCGGAACGGAACTTCGGGGGCGTCTTAGCACTTGCCTGGCCCCTGGATAAGTTCAGGCGGTTTGACATCGATTTCACCGGGATGAGGATATCCCGCGATGTCTTCAGGAACGAGGGAGGGGTAATAAGCCCCGATCTCCCGGTCGAGACGCATCAGGATGAGGACATCTTCGTTCCGCGGCTCTCTTATACCAAGGACACAACGATCTGGGGTTATACCGGTCCGATCGGCGGTTCACGTTTTTCGATGAGCATAGAGCGGAGCATAGTTGACGGGCTGGGAAGCGATCTGTCGTTTACAACCGCGACCCTGGATTTGAGGAAGTACTATATGTTCTCAAGAGGAACGCAGCTGGCGGGCCGGCTCTTCGGGGCCACCAGCCAGGGCAGCCACCCCGCATGTTTCTATCTCGGCGGAGCCAATACGCTCAGAGGGTACGACGACTACATGTTCGAGGGCAATAACCTGGCACTGGCCAGCGCCGAGCTCAGGTTCCCCTTTATCCACCAGCTGGTAACAGGCGGCCCGGTACCCTTGAGCCTCGGCGGAGTCAGGGGCGTTATGTTCTTCGACATAGGCGGCGCCTGGCCGGGTCATTTCACCGATCCGAGGTTCATGCACATAGAGGATGGAGTGGTGGAGTACCGCAGCGATCCTTTCGTCGGTTACGGGTTCGGGATACGCATGTGGTTTTCCTATTTCCTGATGAGACTGGACTTCGCGTGGGCTACCTCGGGACGGTTTGACGGGCAGGTTGTCAGAAGAACTCACTTCAGTCTCGGGGGAGATTTCTGATTGGATCTTCTCGAGAGCCTCAACCCCAGGCAGAAGGAAGCGGTCACTCATCCCGGCGGTCCCCTGCTGGTAATAGCGGGAGCGGGCAGCGGTAAGACCCGGGTCTTGGCACACAGGATCGCCTATCTCCTCGCCGTGATGAAGGTGTATCCCTCTGAGATCCTTGCCGTGACCTTCACCAATAAGGCCGCCGGCGAGATGGCCGAGCGCGTCAGGGGATTGGCCGGCAGGGCCGCCCAGGGCATGTGGATGGGGACCTTCCACTCGGTTTGCGCGAGGATCCTGAGGGTGGAGGGCAAGATACTGGGCATTTCCTCTGACTTCTCTATTTACGATGACCGTGACCAGACCCTGCTGATGAAACAGATCATGGGCGACCTGGGGATATCGCTGACGAAGCTCCCGCCCCCGGCAGCCTTGTCAAAGATCAGCTGGGCCAAGTCGAATCTCTTGAGCGCCGAGGAGATCGCCTCGATGGCGGGGAACCCTTACGAGGAGCGGATCGCGACGCTGTATTCGGCGTATGAGAATGCGCTCCGGGAGAACAATGCTCTCGATTTCGATGATCTGATATCAATACCGGTCCGGCTTTTCAAGTCGTCTCCGGAGGCCCTCGAGCGAAACGCGAGGCGGTTTCGTCAGGTCTTAATCGACGAGTACCAGGACACCAACCGGGCCCAGTATGCACTTGTACGGATGCTCTCATCCATTCACAGGAACGTCTGCGCGGTGGGTGACGATGACCAGTCCATCTACCGCTGGCGGGGAGCCGATATCACCAACCTCCTGAACTTCGAGCAGGACTTCCCCGATGCGACCGTGATCCGGCTGGAGCAGTCATACCGGTCCACCAAAACCATACTCGCCGCTTCCCAGGCCGTGATCAAGTGCAATGTCCAGCGCAAGGACAAGGATCTGTGGACCGAGAACTCGGTGGGGCGAAAGATCCTGGTGTCCGCGCTCTCAAGCGAGTGGGAAGAAGGGGGATTCCTCGCTCGTTCCATCGAGCAGGCGGCGAGGGATGAGGACAGACGATACGGTGACTTTGCAATCCTCTACAGAACCAATGCCCAGTCGAGAGCAATCGAGGACGGGCTGAGGCGAAGCGGCCTGCCGTATGTGATCGTGGGCGGTACGAAGTTCTATGAGCGCAAGGAGATCAAGGACATACTGGCATATCTGAGGCTGCTGGTTAACCCGAGAGATGCGGTAAGCCTGGCCCGCATCATCAATGTGCCCAATCGCGGGATCGGCTCTGTCACGCTCTCGCGGCTGAGGCAGTTCTCCGCTGATAACGGCATACCGCCATCGGCGGCCCTGGAGCGAGTGGATGAGATCGGCGAACTCAATTCGGGCGCGAGGCGGAGGCTCGGGGTATTCAGGGACCTTATCAACAGGCTCAGATCACAGTTGGAAGAGCTCCCGGTCCCCGAGGTGATCGCCCTCGTCGCCAAGGATTCGACTTACATGGTGTACTTGAAGGAACAGGGGACGGTGGAGGCTCTGGCAAGAGCCGAGAACATAGAGGAGCTGGTGGCCGGCGGCTTCGAGTTTCAGGAAAGGAATGAGGAGCCCACGCTGCGTAAGTTCCTCGAGGAAGTTTCCCTGGTGACGGACATAGACCTCTGGGATGACAGGCGTGAGGCCGTAAGCCTTATGACCCTGCACAATGCCAAGGGGCTTGAGTTCCCGGTGGTCTTCATAGCCGGCGCCGAAGAGGGCCTCATCCCGCACCATACGTCGTTTGAGGATGAAGAGGAGATGGAGGAGGAGAGGCGCCTGTTCTATGTCGGAATGACGCGGGCAAAGCAACGCCTGGTCATTTCAATGGCTGCGGGCCGCCGCGGATTCCGCGGCTGGATGCCCCAGGTGGCATCCAGGTTCCTGGAGAATATCCCCGGGGAGTTTCTTGAGATCATGACACCCGTCGGTGACGCCTACACCCGGGAAGGGCTCCATCAAACACGCGAGTCTCATGGCCGCTCCGCTGGCCGGCAACCGGCCGGGCCCCGCCAGCAGTTCGACTATGCCGATACAGGGGAAGAGAAGGTGGTCCGGATAGGAACCAGGGTCCGGCATCCCGATTGGGGTCCTGGCTCAGTCAGGGGCTGCGAAGGCTACGGAGCGCAGCTCCGGTTAACCGTGAGGTTTGACAGCGGGATCATCAAGCGCTTGCTGGCCTCCTACGCCAATCTGGAGATGCTCGATCAGGACTACGCGTGAGCCTCAGAGTTGCTGCCTGAAGGGAAGGCCTTATCGAAGCAGGATCACCTTGCGGGTGTGAGTTCCCGATCTTGAAGTGATCGCGAAGAAGTAGGTCCCGCTTGCCACTCGCCTGCCGTGCGAGTCGCGTCCATCCCACTCGGCCCGGAAGTCGCCGGGAACATCAACCGATGCAAGCCGCCTGATCAACCTTCCGGAGATGTCGTAGACATTCACACCAACGGGGATTTGTCTTTCGGCGACCGACAGGCTGATTCGGACCGTATTGAAGAAGGGATTAGGATAAAGAGCCTTGATGAGGCCAGAAGCGTCGTGGCGATCACCGATCCCGGCGGGAGGCATGGTCATCCAGCCCGAGAAGTCAACCGGGCCCATGAACTTCGAAGGATCGGGTGGAACCTCGCCCCACCAGGTATTGTGAGCCAGGATCTCATTCGGCGTGGTGTTGTAGACAGCATAGAGAGTATTGAGGCGGATGTTATTTTGTCCGCCGATCCCCAGGGTGCTGTCTCCCAAGACCGGGTGAGCGTACACATATGCGCCCAGGCCGATCCTGTTGGCAACGATGGAGGTCTTGCTTATCTGGGGCTCCGAGTAGTATGCGGCCTTGATCCCGCAGTCGCCGTTCCAGCCTATCCAGCAGGAGTCAATCACCGGAGAACTGTTGCTGAGGTACATTCCGCACTGCGAGTTGGACTGGAACTTGTTACCGCCGAAGATATGAGGTGAAGCAGAGTAACAGGCCAATCCGTGGCCCTGTATGGTCTTCTCGACTATGTTGTTCTCCATTACCGCCATCGCCGAATAAGACAGGATCACCCCGGAGTAGTAGTTCTCCGTAACCAGGTTGCCGGTTATGATCGGGCTCGAGTCCTCAGAGTTTATGCCATAGGAATTACCTATTACCAGATTGTGATCGATCGTGGGTGAGGCGCCCGCGATCTTGATACCGAGCGATGATTGCCTTATCACGCTTTCCCCGATATATGTGTCGGAAGTATAGCACTCGATCGCAGTGACCGCGCCACAGATATCGGTTCTTGTGATCGTAGCCGACGCGTTCTCGTTGAGCATTATGCCCATCCACTCGTCCTTGGCGCATGGCAGGCCAAAAGGCCTCAGGTTGATTCCGGCCGTCTTCGTGCCGACGCAGTT
>JAUVJV010000273.1 GCA_030592245.1 Candidatus Eiseniibacteriota bacterium | reverse complement strand
GATTCTCTCGGATATCCTTATGGATAACCATGTGAAGAGCTTGAATGAAATCGCGGAACGGGAATTCAGGCAGTTGAAGCAGATCCCGGCCGGCCAGCGCCTCGATGAAGCTGGTTTCTGGCTGGAGGATGGCAAGTTCAGCGTAAATGACAACTTCGCCATCACAGATGGGGGCCTGGTTTTCTACTTCAACAGCTACGAAATTGCATCCTATGCGGATGGTCCGACCAGGCTGGTCATCCCTCACGAAGACTTCAAGCCTCTCATAAGAAAGGACCGGCTCGAATGGTTCGCGCAAAGCAACTAGGCATTCTCACACCAGGAGCAGCCTTCCTGATGCTTGGCCTGGCCACATTGTTCCTGCTACCTCCGGGTTGCGGCAAGGAGACCAAGCAAGACGAGCCAGCAACCGAGAGCGCCGGAAAGCACTCCTCCCCGGAGTCCGGGACTGAATCCAGGGAATGGACCGCCGAGCGCGCCCACACGGCACTCAAAGCCTGGAATCCCGGTTATGAATGGGATGCCGCGTTCCGCATCGAAGAAGGCAGGGTGACGGGAGCCGAGCTGACAGGTGCCAATATAGCTGACATATCCCCCCTGGCCGATATGGACCTTGCCGGCCTTGATCTCCGGGGATTGCCCATATCCGACATATCGGCCCTTAAGGGCCTCCCACTGGTGGATCTCTATCTTGAGGACACCCGGGTGGAGAACCTGGAGGCCTTGAGAGGAATGAAGCTGGCAAGTCTCTACTTGAACAATACCCGGGTGAGCGACCTAAGGCCGCTAAAGGCCATGCCGCTCGAGACACTTAATCTCCTTGGGACTGGGGTCTCCGATATCTCGCCGCTTGAAGGCATGCCGCTCAAGTTCCTATGGCTCAATGAGACCGATGTCTCCGATATCTCACCTGTGGCGGCCTGTCCGCTGGTCAGCCTCACGCTTCATCGTACAAACGTGACAGACTTACGCCCCCTTGCGGGGAGCGGCCTTGAGCGCCTGCATATCGGGGAAGCACCGGTCACGGATCTCACTCCACTCAAGGAGATGAACCTCACGAGACTCATCTTCACGCCCGGCCGGATCACCAGGGGCATGGACATCGCCCGCAACATGGCCTCCCTCCAGGAGATCGGACCCACGTTCGAGAACCGCATCCCTCCGGCAGCCTTCTGGGCCATGTACGATCAGGGAGTGTTCAGGTAGCCTCGGGCGTAGAGAGGCGCCACTACAGTTCTGACCCCGGGCCGGTTTCTGCTTTACCGGCGCGCGGAAGAGATGTAATATGCTGAGACTGATGAAACCCAACACTACAGGAACCAGGACAAGACCAGGCACAGTAGCTATTGCAGCAGGCACGTTGATGCTAATCGCACTCCTTTCCATTGTCCTGCCATCCTATGCTGCCAGAACCGACGTCGTGATCCTCCGCAACGGCGACCACATAACCGGTGAGATCAGGAGTCTCACTTATGGGAAGGTGGAGTTTAAGACCGATGACATGGACAGGGTCTACATCGAGTGGGAAAAGATACACCACATAACCAGCGCCAACAGGTTCGAGACCGTGGATGTCAACGGCATTACACGATTTGGGTCGATCGGTCGCACGGAGGTTCCATACGAGATAGTGATCATCACGCCGGTAGCCTCAGACACCCTGTCTCTGCCCGACATAGTCCGGATCACCTGGATCAAGTCCAGCTTCATACAGCGTCTCAAAGGGGATATCTCTGCCGGGTTCAGCTATACCCGCGCCACCAGGACTGCCGAGTTCACCCTGGGTGGAAAGACAGATTATCGAGGGGAAAAGTGGCGTAGCAATCTCAATTACAGCGCATACCTGACCGATCAAGCTGAAACACGAACCAGCAGGTTCGATGTCGGATACAGTATTGATAGATCCCTTCGGAGGAGATGGACAGTCGGGGCTGCCCTGCAGGCCGAGCACAATGAGGAGCTCGGGCTTGACCTCCGTGAGAGCCTTACCGCGTCCGGCAGCCGATTCGCCGTGGAAACCAACAGCTCCACTCTCAATTTCAGTCTCGGGCTCGGCGGAACGCGGGAAACATACATAGGAAGCGACAGCGTTTCATACAACCTGGAGTTACCCATCACGGTTCAATACGCCCGCTTCACATTCCATAACCCGGAGAGCGATATCAGGCTTGCTGGATCGATCTACCCCAACCTGACCACGAGTGGCCGTTACCGCGCATCGGTTAATTGTGACTTCAATTATGAGGTTTTGAAGGATCTGTTCATCGTTTTGGGTGCCTACTACGATTATGACAGTAACCCGCCTTCCGGCGCGGCCAAGGACGACTACCGGTTCAGTACCTCGATTAAGTGGTCATTCGGATAGGAACGGGGACAGCGCCCTTTTTCCAGGAACGGGAAAAGAGGAACGGGAAAAGGGCGCTGTCCCCTTCTATTCCTCTCCGAGAAGCAGTCCTATCTTGGTCAGGACTTCCAGCACGACATCCTTTGGCGCGCGGGCCAGTCTTTTGGCCTCCCGTACGCGCCAGTCAAGGCTCTTAATCTGGTCGGACAAGATGGCCCCGCTAGCCCTGTTCTTCTCAGGGAGAAGTACCTCGAACGGATACCCCTTCACACTTGAGGTGATCGGACAGAAGAGAGCGAGTCCGACTTTCGCATTATAAGCCCTAGGAGATATGACCAGTGCCGGTCGCCGGCCCGACTGTTCATGACCCGCCTGAGGATTAAACTGCAGCCACACGATATCTCCACGATCGGGGATATATCCGCTCCCCATCACCAGGCCTCCCTGCCAACTCGATCGCCCGTAGATATCTCGTAATGGATATTGTCTTCTCGCACCATGGAAAGCACATCGGCGAGTTTGTACTTCACTGGCCGAACGCGACGGATTACCAGATGATCTCCCTCCAGGGCAATATCAACGGTCGAACCTTCTTCTACACCGGCTTCCTTAGCAAAAGACTTCGGAATCCTCAGTCCCAGACTGTTACCCCACTTGAGTATCTTTATGACCATTTCATCTCCTCCATGTCTATACAATGAGTATACATCAAGTTGGGAGCGCTGTCAAGCCATGTGGTACCGTCGCGGGGGCAGGTCAGGCCGATCAAGTTAATCCGGAGGCGCCAGGGAAGGCGCCCTGTTTCTATCTCTGTTCCAGGTGGCGCTTTCTCAGGCTGAACTCATCGGCGAGGGCTTCTAGAACGGCGGGATCACGATCGTAGACGTCCTCCCTGAAGTTGCAGATTCCGTCCTCACCGGGAAAGGCCGTCCAGTAAAGCAACAGCACCGGAACGGGCTCTGTGAGATAGACCGTCTGGGTCTTGCCACTCTCAACCACTGCCGCGATCTTCTCCTGGGTCCACCCGGGCTGGTCTGAGAGCAGGAGCCCGGCCAACTCAAATGGATTCTCAACGCGGATGCAGCCCGAGCTGAAGGTCCTGGCCTCCCGGTTGAAGAGGGATTTACTGGGCGTATCGTGCAAGAAGACGAAATGCTCATTGGGAAAGATGAACTTGACCAGCCCAAGGGCATTATTGGGGCCAGGTTCCTGCCGGAATACATAGGGAAGGTTCCCGGCGGTGTATTTCGACCAATCGATTCCTGCCACGCTCACAGCTTTTCCGCTCCGATCGAGCACGCTCATGTTCTTGCGCTCAAGGTACGAGGCATCGCTCTGTACGGCGGGGAGCACATCCTTGGCCAGGATGGTAGGCGGCACCGTCCAGGTCGGGTTGAAGACAAGGTATTTCATGTCAGCCTTGAAGACGGGGGTCTTTCTATAGGTCTTCCCAACCTGTGAGCGGCCTTCCCATTGGATCGCACTGGCATCAACATAGTAAGTCATGAAACCAGCGATATTGACGATCACAAAACTCTCGGTGACATCCTGCATGACCCAGCGGGTGCGCTCCAGGTTGACGCGTATCTGATCGATACGATCAGCCACAGGCACGTTCATGGCTTCGAGGGTCCTGGGACCGACCACTCCATCTGCCGATAGCCCATGGCGCGCCTGGAAGCGAATGAGAGCCTCCTCGAGCTCACCATCGAAAAGAAGAGAAGCCTCGTTTCCCATATCCTCGAGATCGCCGGTCATATAAAGGCGCTCTTTAAGAACCGGGACCCTTTCATCCTTTTCACCCTTCTTGAGCACCTTCCCCAACGGGACTTCTCTCCAGCCACCCATGTCGGCGAGTCCACGATATGACGCGAGCGCGTCCTTTAGCCGGAGGTAGAAACGCTGATCGGGCTTGAACT
>JAUVJV010000223.1 GCA_030592245.1 Candidatus Eiseniibacteriota bacterium | reverse complement strand
TTAACGACCGATGGATAGATGTCCGGGACTCCCTTGCTGGACAGCAGGACGCTATCGAAACCGAAAATCTCCGCGCTGCGCAGGATAGCGCCGACATTGTGCGGGTCCTCCACATTGTCGAGCAATAGCACCCGTGGCCGGCCCCACATCGTACCCGACGGCTGATATGGGTACGGCGAGGTCTTGAGGACTACTCCCTGATGGTCCTTGTTATGGCGGGAAAGATCGGCCAGACGCTGCTTGTCCACCGATTGGACCGGGATCCCGGACTTCTCGAGATACTGCGAGAGCTTGCGCAGGCGGGACTGATGCGCCGTGGCCTTGTTCAGATATGCCTCGTACACCTTTCGCTTACCGGCGCGTACCACCTCAAAGACGGGGTTGATCCCGTAGATGTACTCTCGACTCGGTTTGGCCATTTGCTTTCTTCCTGTCCGTGGCAATCCCTACCAGCTATCAGCGACGCGGCAAGCTGCGCTCCCCACCTCATTGTAGTTCAGATTAGCGCACACCCGGGAGCTTGTCAATCGGGCTGAGGCTCGCGAAGCCACATGGGGCAGCGCCATTGTAATTCACCACGTATGATGGTCTAATCGTGACAGGGTTCCCAATCGAAGGATCTATTTCACGACCCTGGCTTACGGTGGAAAGGCAAGTGGTCTGGCGAAGATGCGAAAGAGAATTCTTCTCACGCTGATACTGGTGGCCGGGGCATACCTGAGACTTCATAATCTGGACTGGGGACTCCCGGAAGTCTTCGAGGAGGCGACTCCCTGGAGACAAGCCTGGGAGATGTGGGGTTTTGAGACCGGCCGGCTTGATTTCAACCCCCACTTCTTTCACTACCCCGCATTCACTTTCTACATTCAGTGGCTCGGTCAAGCCCTCATATATCTTGCAGGAAGATTATCGGGGGAGTTTACCTCCCCTCATCACATGCAGGCCGCGATCGAGGCAAGTCCTTATCGTTTCATCGTGGTGGGGCGAGCGATCACATCGCTTTTCGGTATCGCCTCGATCTATCTGGTCTACAGGCTCGGCAAGGATATCTCCTCCCGGGCGATAGGCCTGCTCGCCGCCCTCTTTCTGGCCTTCAACTTCTCCCACATAAGCCGTGGCCAGTTCATAACCACGGATATCCCGCTCGTCTTCTTCGTACTGCTGGCCTTCATTCCCATACTCAGGATCGCGACTCAAGGAAGGCACAGACATTACATTTGGGCCGGGGTCTGCGTTGGACTGGCGACCGGGGTGAAGTACCCGGGTCTCCTGGCCGGAATTGGTATCCTCAGTGCTCATATCTTTTACCATCTTACGCAGAAGCATGCGTGGAAGCGGATAGTCCTAAGTTCATCACTCTGGGCAAGTGCGGGAGTGGCATTGCTGGTGTTCTTTGCCGTCTCGCCATACTGCTTACTCGATTACTCCGGATTCTACAGGGATCTCCGCTTCGAGCAAACCCATATGGCGGCAGGCCATTTCGGAGCACCCGACCGGCTCGTTTCCTATGGCAAGTATCTCTTTTCCATCATTCCCGGCATTCTGACCCTGCCCGTTCTCGGCCTTACTCTTGCCGGTCTCGGCTATGGCATCCGCAAAGACCGCTACTTGAGCTCAGTGCTACTGACGTTCCCGCTGGTCTACTTCGCCGTGGTCGGAAGCTGGAAGACAGCGGCAGACCACTATATCCTGCCGGTCATACCCTTCCTGCTGCTCTTTGCGGCACTCCCGCTGTGGAAGATCTGCGACAAGATTCGCCTTCCGAGAAAGGGGTTGCTTCTGGGTTTGGTGGCATGCCTGTTTGTCTTACCGTCCATTCTCCAGATCCACGCCCACCACACTCGCCCCACTATGAAAGACAACCGGACTCTTGCCAGGACCTGGATAGAGAAGAATGTTGAGAGAGGCGCGGCTATTGCCAGGGAGCGTATCACACCCCGTCTCAATACGGAAGACTACCTCGTCTTTGATCTGCCGCTTTCGACGGTATACCCCAGGGAGACCGAGCCCTTCTATGACCTGCGGTGGTACCGGGACTTTGACTACATAATCACCAGCAGTGAAGTGTACAAGCGCTATATGAGGAAACGCGACGACTATACGGTACACGTCCGGTTCTACGAGGAACTGAATGAGTCCGGCTCGCTCGTTAAGCAATTCGATGACGCAACCGGGTCTGGCCCACACTTGAACATATATCGCCTCAACGACCAGGTGGGTGCGGCTCCTGTGGCTGGAATTTCTCCGGAGCTCTATCCCATGTTGATCGATTCAGCGGACCCGGAAGCGAATGCCAGGATGCTCTGCAATCTTGCGATCGTGCTCTCCCGGAAACGCAGCTATACCAGGGCTGTGCAGCTCTACCGACTGGCGCTCGCGATTGACGCCACTTCGACCAGAGCATGGTACAATCTGGGTCTGACCCTTACCTCGATGGGAGAAGCACAGGAATCCGAAAGGGCTTTCAAGCAGGCGGTCCTGCTGGATTCCACCTATTCGAAGTCGTGGTTTGGCCTTGGCCATCACTACAGGCAGGCGGGTGATTTGGTGGCGTCTCTCGATGCGTATGAACGGGGGCTCCGGTACGATCCCTATCGACTGGACATACTCAGGATACTCAGCGAGCAGTACCTGAGAACGGGAAGAGCCGATGACGCCTTGAGGGTGGCCGAGCGTGGCCTGGAGTTATCCAGGGGCGGCGCCGAGTTTCATTTCGCCTTGGGCTGCATCCACATGGTGAAGGAGGAGCACAATAACGCGGTCAGGTCATTCAAGGCGGCAATGGAATCCATTCCATCTAATGGACGGTACGCCTACAGCCTCGCCGGAGCGTACTATGCCAATGGGGATCTTGATCAGGCATTGCAATACGCTCGCAGGGCACAGGAACTTGGGTACAACGCGAAGGACCTGATCGATATGATCAAGGCTGCCATGCCTTCCGTCACCCGGTAACATTGAGCGATTGGCCTTAACTCACCAAGTATCATTGCGGCCTTCTGCAGCCCTCAGAGGCTTCCGCTTCCTATATTAGCGCCACGGGATATTGATACTTTCCGGGAAGATGTCTGAAAGCGCGATTCTGTGCATCTATTGTCTTGCCCCGAGTCGGTTGGGGTGTTATGCTCTTGCGGTGCCGTCCGGTTTGGACCACATACACAGGACAAAGGAATAGGAAGGCCATCTTCATGGAACAAAAGCAGCAGGGTGTATGTATATCTGAACCCGGAGTTCGCCCGCCTCGAGAGCTCAAGGATTCGCCGAAGGTGCTATTGGTTAATCCACCTATCGGCTTCTCCTATGGGATCCTGGGTGTAAGTCGCCCCCCTCTTGGCCTGGCTTACATCGCTGCCATCCTGAGGGATCACTGCCAGGTGAGGATTGTCGACTTTAGCGTAGAACGGCAAGACTGGTCGGAGTATCCATACGGGGAGTTCGATCTCGTCGGCATCTCAGTCGATACAACAAGATATCCTACATCCATAGAAAGTGCGAGGCTTGCCAAACAGCAAGGGGCTGTGGTGGTGATGGGAGGGCCTCACGTAAGTTTCCTTGATGGAGCCACTTTGGAGACCGGAGTAGTGGACTACGTCGTCCGGAACGAGGGGGAGTACTCGCTTCTTTCCCTGGTCGAATTCCTGCGCAACAAGAAGGCATTCGAAGATGTTGAGGGAGTTTCCTATCTGGACAACGGCGATCTCTGCAGAACACCGGATGCGCCATTCATTCTCGATCTGGACTCTCTCCCCTTCCCGGCGAGGGATCTCTTGCCAATGAACCTCTACAAGGAGAGGATGAATGGCCGCCTCATGACTACGGTGGTAACCTCCAGAGGCTGTCCCTATAAGTGCGACTTCTGTTCGTCGTCCCGGTTCTTTGGTGTTCGCTGGCGGGCAAGATCTGTTGACAACATTCTTGCAGAAGTGGAATCGCTCTATAGAGAGTACAATTATCGGGCGGTCTCATTCGTAGATGACAACTTCACGCTGGACCCCAACCGTGCCATAGAGCTATCGGAAAAGATGATAGCCCGGGGGTGGGATCTGATCTGGTCCGCGATGACCCGCGTGGATACAGTAGTCAGGAACCCGCACATGATTCGGACTATGGCCAAGGCCGGATTCAAATGGACTTTCGTCGGCTTTGAAAGTGGCAGCCAGGAAGCGCTGGATAGATATGGCAAGAAGGCACGCGTCGCTGACGCTCTAAAGGCCATGGACATTCTAACAGAAAACGGTGTCGATGTGACAGGCGCCTTCATCCTTGGCGCTCCAGATGAGACCAAGCAGATGATGAGGGACACTATAAACTTTGCAAAACATCTGAATCCACGCAGGGCACAGTTCTCAATACTGACACCCTACCCCGGTTCCAAGACCTACGAGACCGTGAAGGACCACCTTCTCACCAGGGACTGGGGTATGTACACAGGGCTGCATCCCATAATACGCATGGACCACGTAACTCCCGATGAACTGAGAAGGATTCATATTTCAGCCTACACATCCTTCTACCTGCGACCGAGAAAGGCAATTCAGAATATGTCCTATGTCTGGAGGACACTCCCGAGCGCCTCAGGATTCGTGGCCCGAAAAGCCCTTGCCTCAACTGCCGCTCTTGGCTCCTACCCCGTCGCGCATGCAAGGAAGTGTTTCGCTGGAGCGCTCAGGCTCCTGGGTTAGACCACGCGTTTTCTCGGCACATGGGTCCCTCCGCAGGGATCCCCGGACAGAACTCGGACCCGAGCCAGCATGGTAGATATATGGTCTCAGAGGCTGGTGATTGGTAGGCACAGGGTTGGCCGGTCGCTCTAGCCCGACAGGGCTCGGGCGATTTCCTCGCTGAGCTGTGCCAGGACAGTGTTCATGGCA
>JAUVJV010000297.1 GCA_030592245.1 Candidatus Eiseniibacteriota bacterium | reverse complement strand
TTTTCGCTTTGAACGCATAGACCACACTCACGATCAGTCCCGCAATTGTCAGGTGAACCGCCCCGCCTCCTCCGGAGGCCCGGTTACGCGAGTCCAGCCACCATGGCTGGAATCTGTTGACTCTCACGGTGCACCTCTTCGTACTCTGCCGGTGATATGTTTCCGATCGGCTCACTCATCCGCCGCGCGCGCGCCGAATCTGAAGTACACGATGGCGGCGAGCAATCCCACAATCGAGAGTATCATACCTATGTGAAGGCTCCGGGGTGAGAATCTCATCGAGACCTTATGGGTTCCGCGCTCTATCTCAAGTGCCCGGATACCCAGATCGGTATCCAGAATCTTGACGGGCTCTCCATTCACGTAGGCCTTCCATCCCGGATAGTGCGTGTCCTGAAAGAGCAGCAAACAGTCATTGTCGGCTTCAACCGAAAGCTCCACCAGTTCCGGCTGATACAGGTCAATCACGCACCGCCCGCATATATTGAGGTGCAACTCGTCGAGGTGCTCAGTCAGATTGACCTCACCGGCTCCGCCCTGGCGACGGCTCTTTGCGGTGAAAAGGTCCTTATCGATGCAGATCCCCTTGGGAAGCGCGTCGGGATTGTCATAAACATTTATGTCACCCTCGTAAACGGGACGGAAGCCGGTGGCGTAACCGGCCTCGGCCAGCATCGTGTCGCCTATGAACATGCGCACCGCCATGAGGTCGCCCAGCCTTCCGGTGGCGGTCCCCATAGCCCCGAGGGCATCACCCGATCCCCTGGCCCAGGCGACCCGCCTCGAGTGGGCCGCCGGAGGAACGGCATTCAGCCCCTCGAAAACGGGAATCCCGAAAAGGAGCGGCAAATTGGCCGGAAACACGGGAGAGAGATAGACCAGGCTGCCCGCCCTCCACTTCCCCGGCGGCCTCAGAGACCTCGACACGAAATCTATCCCCTCGGTCCTCTCGAGACAGCCGGCAGGCTGGGTAACATAGTATCTTCGCGCGGCAACAAGGAGATCGACAGATAGCGTAATGAGGAGGAGCGAGCCTGCAAGGAGGATTACTCCCCTCCTTCGCCACCGAAGATAGACTGTTACAAGCACGGCCGAGAGGCAGGTAAAAAGCATGCCCAGGCCGACCTGGGTTTTCTCATAGGCAAGCCACGCGGCCTCGCCTTCTCTCACCCAGATTATGAGCTTGAATCCGCCCTTCTGGAACCAGGGCTCACCGGCCAGAAGGCGCGCCTCTCTGATAAGGCCGGAGAAGAGACTCCCGCTCTTGAAGACAAAGACCAGGTAACCGGCGAATGCCGCCAGGGCCAGCAGCATCAACACGGCGCTGTAGCGCCTTCGGCCCGATCCGGCTTCGGCTCTCCCGGCAAGCGAGATACCCTTTCCGGCAAGTGCCGCGAGCGCAAAGCAGGCGATCACTGAGACCCGGTCGACCTGCGAGTAAGCGACGGGAGGAAAAACAGCATAAATGACCTTGAGCAAAACAGCGCTGGTCGCAAAGCCCACGCTCACAATGAGAAGCAGAAGGAGACCACGGATGTGGCGGGGGGTGCGCACGAACACCAGGCCTGCCAGCGCCATCACCAGGCCGCCGGCACCGCAGTAAACGTGGAAACCGCTATTATAGGGATGAACCGCGCCCCTGATGAGCCCCACCCAGCTTGTACCCTCGATGGGATTGCCGAAGAGGTCGGGAGCGAAGCTTCTCAGGAGAAAGACCGGTTCCCAGAGGTGCTCTTCTCTCATCAGCTCATAGCTGAAGCCCGGCCCGCCGGAGTTGCGCAAAAGCTCGATAAAGGGGACGAGATTGACCGCAACCACGAGAGCACTCAGGAAGCCCGTGACTGCGATGAACCCGAGCTTCTTAAGCGGGCTTGTCCGGTCCCCCCCCAACATGCCCTCCGAGCCATCCTCGATTGCGTAAATCACCAGGGCGGCAACGGCAAACATGAAGATCTGCACCATGCCCGCCAGGTAGCCCAGGGCCATGAAGAGAACGAGCAACAGCCCGCCCGAACGCGGAGAGCGCCTCGATCTCTCGTATGCATAGAACATCCAGGGTATCCAGCTTGCGGTGGCAACAAAGGTGGGGTGCCCCGTCCTCAGGAAGAAGAAAGAGGAAAGCCCGAAGGTCACGCCCCCGACCATCCCTCCCATCACCGTTCCGCCGGTGGCTCTCAGGAAAAAGTACATTCCGACCATGGCGATGAGTAAATGGATCGCCGCATCGTAACCCATGGCCCTTGCCGGATTCGCCGGCACGAGCATGAGGGAGACCGGGTAGAAAACCCGGGACTGCGGGTCCGCGAAGAACGGATAGCCGGAGAAGACATCCGGGCTCCAGAGTGGGAACCTTCCTGAGGCTATGCTCCGCGACAGCTCGACTCTCCGCGGGAAATACGTGCGGGCGGCGTCCGTACGGTAGCTGGGCCCAGAGAGATCCTCGCGCGAGGCCGTTGCCCTCCATGGCGACCACATGAAGGTGTTTGAGGTTATGAGCACCCTGTCATCGAAAAGCACGTCCTGGAAGAAAGCTGCGACCACGACCGCGAACAGGGCAACAACCAGCAGGGTCCGCACCTTAGGATTCACTTATCAGGCCTCGTGTCTTTCAAGGTGAACTGTTTGCCCGCGTAGAGCAGTCCCCCGATCAGGGCGAACAGCATGAATACAATGTAAACCACGACTGAATATGCGAAGCCCAGGCTGTCGGCCACTCCGAACTGCCTCAAGAGAGCGACAAAGGTCGCCTCCCGCACCCCGATACCGCTTATCGATATGGGGATCATGCGCGCCAGCTCCACGATGGGAACCACGAGCAGGAGCGTGGGGAAGCTCAGATCGATCGAGAAGGCCCTGGCAACCATGTAGCAGCCGGTGATCCAGAGCAGCCGCGAAAGAACCGAAATGAAAAACCCCTGGATGAGGGCCGGCCGGCAGCACCTGTAGCTGACGACGGCCTCGTAGGCTCGCTCGATCCTCTCACGCGCCTTGAACCTGTCGAATGGACGCAACAGGGGATCCAGGACTCGCGAGAGCTGCCTCGCCACCGGACGCAGCATCACGATGAACGCGAGGAGGAAGATCAGGCCCGCAATCACCCAGACCGTGGCGATCACGCCCCAATCGACTCGCTCGCCGCCGACGAAGGGAATCGCGCAGAGCCCGATCGGCAGAAGCACGAAAAAGCCCAGGAGGCGCTCCACCAGAACCGACGCGAAGACGTCGGCGCGCCGGGGAGTCCCCTTGGACAGACCCACCACCCGCACAACGTCGCCACCCACGGCGGTCGGAAGGAAGGCGCTGAAGAAATTGCCGACCAGGTAATAATAGAGGAGGCGTGCCTGGGATGAGTGTATTCCCCTGGCCCTGAGCAAAACACGCCACCTGAGCGAGTTTACGAGTATTACGCCGAAATCGGCAAGGGCGGCGAGGCAGAGCGGAAGGACGGCGAGGCCCCTGAAGTGGCCGCCCACCTCGTCGAGATCAAGCCTGTAGATCAGATATGCGATGAGCCCGACGCTCACAAGGAGCCTCATGGCCTTGAATGTGCCTGACCTGGTCATGGTTTCCTGCGGAGTATCTGCACCGACCCTATGCGGTCCACCGGGGCATAGTTCTCAAGGATCCAGGCTTTGACCCGAACCGCGTATTCGCCGAAGCTCTGTTTGGTCTGCCCCAGCCCGCCACCGTCAAAGGGCTCGGTGAGGAATATGTACTCCGTCTCATGAGCTCCTATGTCCTCAATGTACCTGGCTTCCTCCCCGGGATCCAGCCCCCTGCGGTAGTGCGCGTATCTGGTTGGATTCCGGCGGTCATAGAAGAAATAGAGCATCTGGAGCTGAGGTACTGCAAGCACATAATCCCCCGGGGAGGTGTTACGGTCGAGGTAGGCACCAATGACCGTGAAGAACCTGGCCTGGCCCGGAGTGACATGGACCGGCACCCGCTCGAGTCCCATTCTGGTGTCATTGCCAATGCGTACGGCGATCGATCCCAGGTACTCGGTATCCCCGATGGATACACCCTCTCTGTAGAACCTCTTCATCGTCTCGGTGTCGGTGACCCCTTTGACAATGCCG
>JAUVJV010000135.1 GCA_030592245.1 Candidatus Eiseniibacteriota bacterium | reverse complement strand
TTGACCGCGGCTCATTGAGCACATTGTTGACGAGTCGTCCCCTGATGTCGTATACGCCGAGCTTCACCTGGCCCGAAACGGGCAAGTGGAACTCAATGATGACACTGCCGGCTGATTGGCTCTCTCCGCCTGAAGCGTCCAGGTAGGCCACATCCCTGGTGCTGCCATTCCTTTGGTCCAGTCTCCGCGAAACCTGGCGAAGTGTCCGGACAATGTCACTTCCGGCGAAGGGTTCATCGAATACCAGGCCTGTAATAGTGATCTCGGCCTCAGTCTCGTCGCCTATCAAGCCGATCACCTCGGATCTCAGGAACTTCACCATCAGATCCGGGACGCCGTCCTCGTCGTAGTCACCTATTTCAACCGGGTCCTCCAGGGCTTCGAGCACATCGCAGAGCAGCAGAGTCGATTCATCGATGTCCTCTGGATCGTACCCGGGAGGCAGCTCGATGTAGCACGTGACGAAGCGGCCACGGGAACTCAGGTTCAATACATCGGGCTTGATATCGATCACGGCTTCAAGGGGGACCACGGCGGCACCGCATCCTATATCGGCGGCGCCCATGAAATCAGGTTCCGGCGGGCACGCCTGTGCACAGGGGGATGCCCCGTCAATGGTGTAGGGCGTGCCAGGACTTTCATCGAGACAGAACATTGGATCCATGCATATGTTGCCCGAGAAGCCGTTCTGGTTTGCGACCATCCCATCCCAGTCGCCGCCCACATTCCCGTATATGTCGCTGCAGTAGACCGATACCGCGCTGCCATCGTCACGAATTCCGATTGCCCCACCACCTCTGTTAAAGGTGATGATACACCTCTCCATGACCGGGGAGGAGTTTGAGGCAGAGTAGATGGCAGCACCCTGACTTGCCGAGTTGCCGACAAAGGTCACGTTCTCAATAGTGGGACTTGAACCACCGCCGCAGAAGATGGCGGCGCCGTTCAAGACCGCGGTGTTCCGGCGCAGGATCACACGGGAGATGGTCGGGGAAGTTCCCCAGCACCAGATCGCACTGCCTTCGTAGCCATAGCCGTTCTGGATGGTGATCCCCTCCAGGACCGATCCCGGTCCCTCTCCGTTAAAGAACAGGAAGCCCCGTCTCCAGAGTAACTCATCTCCCTGGATGTCGATGACGCAGCCATGTGGATCACCGCTTCTGGATCGGATCACAATGGCCTTGCCGGCGCAGCTCAACTCCGTATTTCCGATTCCGGTGTAGGTACCATCATCAAGCAGGAGTGTGTCACCTGAAGATGCAGTGATGATGCCTGACTTGATGTCCGCCACCTCGCCTGATCCGTCAGGGCTTATGGCCCAGGTCCGGCAAAGAGCCTGGGACGATGTAAGAATGAGGACGAGTGCAGTTAAGGCAATCAGCCGTCTCATGGTAGATTCCCCCCTTCATGGTCTCGCGCAGAGGCCTAGCCTGTTAAGAGTCCCGGAGTGTGGGCAACGCCGGCAGAGACTGCCGGCTAGTGCAAGGATTTGCTGCGCAGCTGCAAATTGCATCTTCAGCGGAGGTATTGCAACCCCCGGAAGGCGAACCTGCCTGTTGGATTCGCGCAAAGTTGAAGCTAATCTGCATTTTACTGTCGGACAACTGCCCATGTTGGCTCACACTCCCTAATCCGTGGTAAGTGGTGTTGCATAAGGCATGCCGGGTGGGTGGGGCATCGTAGATATGAAAGGCGAACTGCACCTGGATGGCGGGCTCGGACTGTGGGAGGAGGTCGGGCTGCAGCCGGGAGTCACACCTCAACTATCGAAATTCACAAGTTAGTACCTGACCCCAGGATTGTGAAATTCACAAGTCGGTACCTGACCCCAGGTTTGTGAATTCTATGCGGGTTCCATGATGAAGAGGACCAGGCCGTGCTTGACCTCGGTGGAATCCTCAATCGTGATCCTGACGACCCTGGCCTTGGGCGGGAACTCGGGCTCGCCGGGATAGAGGATGGGATTGAAGCACTTCATCACCTCCACGAGGGCAAGCGTGGCGCCCTGGGTGACGATGGCGCCCTCCTCGACATAGGAAGGCGACTGGGGGTTGGCCCTGCGGTAGAAGATGCCGTCTGTCGGTGACTTTAGACCGAACATGCCTTCCGGGATGCCATCATCCTTGGTACCGGTCTCGGTCTCCATCATCTTGAACTCCGTGGTAAGGCCGGCCTCGGCTTCGGAGCTCACGGTGAAAAGGGGCTGCCCGTATTCGACCCGCTGCTTGCGGTTCTCAATGTGGAGGTGGGTCACCACGCCGTGATGGGCCTCGGGCATCATGAGATGGAAGTACTTGCGAATCACGGTCAGATAGCCCACGAACGAACCGGGCATGAGGAAGGTACCGACGGCGGGGGGCATGTCGAAGAAGCCAACACCGGGGGCAAGCAACTCAAAGTGACCCTTCAAGGTCTCGGACTCCCTGACGCCGCAAGTCCTGGCTTCCCCGATCAGTCTTACCATGTCCGTGTTTTTGGGCTGCATGCCTTCCTCTTGTCAGATGTTAGTCTATCAGATGTCCGTCAGCGTATGCAGATCGTGGACCGCCCAGATCCGGGGGTTCTTGACCCTCCGGTAACCGGTCGCCTGGTAGCTCATCTCCACCATGGCCCTGATATAGCGTCTCAGCTCGCCCATGTAGACCACCTCATCTGTATCCATCTGAGAGGCTGCCTTCATGGGGTCCATGTCCCGGGTTATCCGGTCCTCGACGGCCTGCATGCCGCTCTTGATCTTCTCGATCTCATCCTCGTCTGTCGATGTGATCTCGAAGTTGTCATCCAGCTTGGTCCTGTATGCGCCGATGGCAAGCGTTCGGCCCTCCATCACCGCAAGCCTGGTTACCGGGGTCGACAGCTGGAGAACCGGATCATAGGCATTGCTGGCCATGGCGTAGTAACCCGCCCCGGATGCTTTTCTCAACAGCACGGTCACCATGGGCACCGTATTGGTGGAGTTGGTGTAGATGAGGCTGGAGCCGTATCCCAGGAGACCTTCCTTCTCTGGCTCGGCTCCGATGTCGAATCCCGATACGTCCTGGAGCCAGACTATCGGGATCCCGTCGTCATTGCAGGTCCGGGAGAACTGGGAGATCTTGGCGATTCCCTCCCTGTAGAGAATACCGCCCGGGCGTTTCTGGTCGGGATACTCGGGATGCCCGATCAGGAACTGGTTGTTCGCTATGACTCCCGCGTAGAGTCCCCCGATCCTGGCTATCCCCGTGATCATCTCCTCACCCTTGCCCGGTAGCACCTCCCAGAAGAGGCTCGAGTCCACCAGGCGCGCGATCACCTGTCTGGTGTCGTACGGCATGCGGTAATCGCCGGGGAATATGCTCGAGATTTCCCGGGTGTCGTAGAGAGGCTCATTGGTGTCGCCACCGTACTTATAGTACTCGGCCCCGGAACCGGGAAGAAGGGATATGTCCCTGCGGATCATGGTAATCACCGCCGGATCGTCCGGACCGCGGAAGTCGGCGCAGTTTGAGATGTGAACGTGAATGTCCGCGCCGCCTATCGTGAGTGATGTTATGTTCTGGCTCTTTCCGCCCTTTATAAGCGCGGCGCCCGCGATCACCATGTAAGCCTGCTCGGTCATGTAGACCCGGTCACTGATGATTGGCATATAGCCGCCGCCTGCGATGCAGTCCCCAAATACCGCCGCTATCTGGGGTACCCCATTGGCGCTTAAGAGGCTGTTCATCTTGAAGATACAGGCTGCTCCCGTCGGGCCGGGGAACGACCGGCTCTGTTCGGGAAGGTAGAGGCCGCTGCAGTCCACGAGGTAGATGACCGGGAGCCGGAGCCTCAGGGCGATATGCTGGGCACGCTCTATCTTCTCGGGAGTCAAGGGCCACCAGGCGCCTGAGGCCACCGTGTTGTCATTGGCGATCACCATCGTGTAGCGGTTTTCCACCCTGACAAAGGCGGTCACGACACCTGCTCCGGGACATTTCTTCTTGCTCTTGCCTTCGCCGAATTCCCTGCCGTAGTTCACGAAGGTCCCGATGGGCAGGATCTCACTGCCGGGATCTTTCAAGATCTCAAGCCTCTCCCAGGTGGTGAGCTTGCCCTTGGCGTGGACCCGCTTGACGTACTCCTCACCCCAGCCGGCCTTGACCTCGAGACGCTTCTCGGCGATCGATTTCTCGAGCGCTTCCATGCTCTCCAGATTGGCACCGGTCTCAGCGGGAGACATGAAAGTCGGAATAGAAGATCCGATTGGTTGCAGCAGGACCTTAGCCATTTTGCTCACGCCCCTTTGCTCGGAAGAGGTCGGGAATGAAGGAGGTGTTGTAATCTCCCTTCCGGAATTCCTCGGACGAGAGAATCTCGATATGGATCGGAATGGTGGTCTTGACACCCTTTATGTTGAAGCCCTCGAGGGCCTGCTTGACTGTGCTTATGGCGCCGGCCCTGTCCTCGCCCCGTCCGATCAGCTTGCACAAAAGGGAATCGTAAAAGGGAGGAATGGTATAGCCCGGTTTTATGTGGGTGTCCACCCGGACGGAGTCCATGCAGGGTGGTTCGAATTCGGTGATGGTGCCGGGGTCGGGTTTGAAGCCATTGTCCGGGTCTTCGGCGTTTATCCTCACCTCGATCGCGTGGCCGCTCATCTTGACATCGTCCTGGGTGATGCTCAAAGGACAGTTTGCCGCTATCCGGAGCTGCTCCTTGACTATGTCGAAATCGGTTACCATCTCGGTCACGGGATGCTCAACCTGGAGCCTGGCATTCATCTCCATGAAGTAGAGATTACCGGCCTCGTCCCGCAAGAACTCCACAGTGCCTGCATTGACATAGCCGATCGCCGCGACCGCCCGGGAGACCTTCTCCCCGAAGGCCTTGCGGGTGTCCTCGTCGACCGCGGGGGAAGGGGACTCCTCCACCAGCTTCTGGTGGCTCCGCTGGATCGAACATTCCCTCTCGCCAAGGTGAACAGCGTTTCCGAACACGTCGGCCAGGATCTGAAACTCGATATGCCGGCCCCGCGAGATGTATTTCTCCATGCAAAGGGCCGGATTCGCAAAGGCCTTTTCGGCTTCCAGCGAGGCCTCGTTGAATGCGCCCTCGAGGTCGCCCCCGGCATTGACTATCCTCATGCCCTTGCCGCCCCCGCCGGCGCTGGCCTTCAGGAGCACGGGATAGCCGATCTCTTCTGCGGCGGCGCTCGCCTCCTTGAGATTGTCGACGGTCCCGTCGGTTCCGGGAATGGGGTCAAGGCCGACGCTCCTCATGGTCTCCCGCGCGCGGACCTTATCACCAAAGAGCCTTACGGCGCCCGGTGGCGGACCGATGAAGGTGATCTTGCTCTGTGCGCAGAGGGAGGAGAAAAGCGAATTCTCTGCCAGGAACCCATAACCCGGATGCAGTGCCTGACAGTCGCTCTGGAGCGCAGCCTGAATCAGGGCTTCCATGTTTAGATAGCTCTCGGCGCTGCGGGAGCCGCCGATGCAGACGGTCTCATCGGCGTATTCCAGATGAGGGGACGTGCGGTCGGCTTCCGAATGGACGGCCACGGTCCGGATGTCCAGCTCCTTGCAGGCGCGAATCACCCGGAGCGCGATCTCGCCCCGGTTTGCTATCAGAACAGACCTGAACATGGTAACCCTTCCGGGCGCATCGAGCCGCGCCCACATCGAGCACATAACCGCCTTGTACTGTAGCATTTAGAGGTCCCTGAAGGCAAGCTCGTCGTGGCGGGATCTGTATGGCCGAAGCTGCGCCGCTTCTCCCCGGCTTTGGTCTTGAACGGGGGCGCGACTTGGATTAGATTGAAGCATAGGAACGTTCACAAGACAGAGGAGGTCAAGAAGATGTCGACCATCAAGAACATTGTGTATCTTGGCGTAGGAATGGCGTCTGCCACCCGCGAGAAGCTGGAGGAAGTTGTAGAGGATCTGGTCAAGCGCGGTGAGGTCACAAGCGCCGACCGCTCCAAGGCTCTCGAAGAGCTCCAGCAGCGGGCTCAGACGACCGCCAACGATGTAAGGAAGATCGTGGACGAGCGGGTCGAGGCCGTCGGGAAGAAGCTTCGCTGGATCGATGACCTCAGGAAGGTCCAGGGCGAGGTTGATACTCTAAAGGCCAGGGTCGCCGATCTGGAGAAGGCTGCGAGCAAACCCACCAGGAAGAAGACCGCCAAGTCCTGAGCCTGGTTTCTTTCGAACAGCCTGGTGAGCATTTCTATCCCCCGGTGATTGGACCGGATTCATCTTCCGTGTGCAATGCGGGAAGGAAACTCTGATGCTGGGTTTTCTGGGCATCTTCTGGATGTCCTTTCTCATAGGTTTTTCTGGAGCGCTTGTGCCGGGCCCCGTGCTTACGGTCACCATCAAGGAGGCGGGCCGCCGGGGCGCCTGGGCCGGACCTCTTGTCACCTTAGGCCACGGCATCACAGAGATCGCGATCACGATCGCCCTGATCCTCGGGCTGTCAGCTTTTCTCAACGATCCCAGGGTCAAGATTGCGTTGGCGATTGTGGGTGGCGCCTTCCTGATCTTCATGGGCATCAGCATGCTCTT
>JAUVJV010000326.1 GCA_030592245.1 Candidatus Eiseniibacteriota bacterium | reverse complement strand
GCAAACTATCCATTCGCGCTCGCGCCGGGAATGGGGCTTAACGCTTACTTTGCCTACACCGCGGTGCCTTATATAGCTGCAATCACCGGGGCCGATGATGCCTGGAAGATTGCGCTCGGAGCCGTTTTCTTTTCCGGATGCATCTTCATGGTGCTCACCTTCACGCGCATCCGCGTGATGATCATCAACGCGGTTCCCCAGGCCATAAAGGTGGGGATCGCGGCCGGCATCGGCATCTTCATCGCCATGATCGGACTCCAGTACGCGGGTATCATCGTGGCTAATGAGACCACGATGGTGTGGTTGGGAAACCTCAAGGCTCCAACCACGCTGCTCTCGTGCTTCGGCCTCATACTCACGAGCGTCTTGATGGCGCGGAGGGTGAGAGGCGCTATTCTCATTGGGATAGCCATCACAACGGTGGTGGGTATCGCGTTTAAGGTCATAGCCGTGCCTGACAGGCTATTCGGCATGCCTGCCGCGGGTGCGACTTTCCTTGCGCTCGACCTTAAAGGTGCGCTCAATCTCGGGTTCCTGAATGTGATCTTCGTCTTTCTGTTCATTGATCTCTTCGACACCATGGGAACACTTGTAGGGGTAGGTGAACGGGGAGGCTTCATGGTCGATGGAAAACTCCCGAGGGCCAACCGCGCGCTCCTCGCCGATGCCGGGGGGACCATTGTTGGGTCCGCGCTCGGAACCTCGACCGTCACATCCTATATCGAGAGTGCCGCGGGCATCTCTGAAGGAGGAAGGACGGGTCTTACGAGCGTCGTGGTCGCGATTCTATTCCTGGCATTCATCTTCGTCGGGCCCGCCGCGGCGGTGGTGCCCAGGGCCGCGACCGCACCGGCCTTGATCCTCGTGGGAAGCTTGATGATGTCCGTGGTCTGCAAGATAAAGTGGGACACGCCGGATGAGGCCATACCTGCATTCCTTACCATGATATCCGTTCCCCTGACCTTCTCAATAGCCAATGGTCTTGCCATCGGCTTCATCAGCTACCCGCTGGTCAAGGCATTTTCAGGTCGCTGGAGGGAAGTAAGTGTGATAGTCTATGTTCTGGCGGGCCTCTTCATTCTAAGATTCGCGATGCTGTCGTTCTAGCTGACATTATGGCTGACCGACATTTAAGGAAAGTGAGCCGATGGCAACCGAGATACTGCCGATAAGCAGACAGATGCCGGAATGGGAAGCGGTGAGCGCCGCTGCCCGGGTGATCGACTCGGGAGGGGTGATTTGTTTCCCGACCGATACGGTGTACGGGTTCGCGGCGAGCATCTATTGCAATGATGCTCTCTCAAGGTTGCGCAAGCTCAAGGCGCGAAGCTCTGAAGAGCCTTTCGTTGTCATCGCCTCAGACATGGGCGTGGTCAGGGAACTTGCTACCGGTGTCACGGCCAGGCACCGCAAGCTCATTGAGACCTATTGGCCCGGTCCCCTGACGATTGTCTTTGGAGCTTCAGACCTGGTTCCTGAAGGTGTCACGGGGCACTCAAAGACCGTTGCCCTGCGGGTTCCTGATGATATTCTCACCCAATCCATTCTGCGGGCCTGCGGTATGCCGCTGGCCTCGCCCAGCGCAAACGTCAAGGGTAAGCGGCCGGCGGTGTGTCCCGAAGACGTGCTGGAGCACTTCGAAGGGAAGATCGATCTGCTCCTGGACGGCGGGCTCATTGAAAGCTCCGAACCTTCGACCATTGTGATGGTGGGAGAGGGTAAGCTGGAGGTCCTGCGGCCCGGCCGAGTCTCCCTGGGGAAGATGTAAACTTGAAGAAAACCTATTCAGTTCTCTTCGTCTGCCTCGGGAACACCTGCCGAAGCCCGCTGGCAGAGGTGATTCTTAAGTCCGAGCTCAAGAGGGCCGGCATCAAAAGGGTCGGCATCAAAAGGGCCGGCAGCAGGAAGGTCAATGTGTCCTCCGCCGGTACCGGGGCCTTCGAAGGCGGGAGGGCGTCTTCCGGTTCCACCATCACTGCGAGGCGCATGGGCGTATCGCTTGGGCGTTTCCGGTCCAAGCCCCTTACGCAGCTGAGGGTGCGCCGGGCAGATCTCATTCTGACCATGACGGGTTCCCAGAAACGGGAAATCGTGGCGCGGTGGCCGGAGGAACTAGACAAGACCTTCACCCTGTCCGAGTACTCGGGCACCGGTGACGGGGATATCCGCGATCCCGTGGGCGGTCCCCTTTCCGCTTATTACCGCTGCGGCGACAGGCTCCACACCGAGATCAAGCGCATCATCCCCAGGCTCCGCAAAGCCACGAGGCCCTCGAAGAGGAAGCCTTAAGACAGGGTGACATTTCCATGCTATCACCTCCCCACAAATTCCGCGCACTTTACGTTACACTGCGCCCAAGACATGCGGCTTGACAGCTCTCTCGGCCTGTATTACAATGTAATACAGGAGGTTCGACGATGAAAAGGCCGATGAGCGTGAGACTGCCCGAGGATCTCCGCAAACTGCTCGAGGAGATCAGCGCAAGTGAGGATCTTCCGGTGAGCGATCTCATAAGAGAATCGATACAGAGGTATGTGTCACTGTACCGGTTCAGGCGGCTGCGGAAAAAGGTGCTGCCCTTCGCCGAGGCCCAGGGGCTTCTAACGGATGAGGATGTTCTCAAGGCCCTGAAATGAGAATCGTTCTCGACTCGAATGTCATAGTCGCCGCATTCGCGACCAGAGGTCTCTGTGCTGCCCTCTTCGAGTACTGCGTGGAAAACCACGAGATCTTCCTCTGCAGCGCTATGCTTAAGGAAATCACCAGGGTGCTGCGGAAGCGAATCAAGGTTCCCCTATCGACTGTCGATGAAATCGAGTTATACTTGAAAGACAGCACCTCACTGGTGAAGCCCGCACGGATCGACCCACGGGTTTGCAGGGACAAGAACGATCTCCCGGTCCTTGGTTGCGCTTTGTCATCCCTCTCCGAATTCATAATCACAGGTGATGACGATCTGCTTTCCCTCGTCAGGTATGAGAAGATCGATATCGTCACGCCCAGACAATTCTGGGAACGGGTCAAGACCCGCGGGAACCGCCGGAAGCGAAAGGATCGGATGCCGAAGGGCCGGCCAGGATAGACGCGGTGTTTCGAAATCCTCAGGAGTTCAGGTACCGATACATTGAAGGAGCGTCTCCTATCGAAACAGGAGTCTGGTCACCCATACGCCGAGTCGAGTAGTGGGGCCGAAGAGAGCATAGCCGTGCACTGCTGTGGATGCCGAGGGAGTGAGGTCCAGGGTGAATAGCATTCCGGTATCTTGGTCAGACCGGATGTAGTCATCCCATGTATCCGTGTACTCTCCCCAGTCCAGCTCGGTCTCTCTGAAGGCGCCTGACCGCAAGATCACGGGGCCTGCTCCAAAACGTGACTTGTTGCTGCCCGCCACAAAGAGTACTGCCAGACTGCCTTCCCACTGGTCGCGTATCTCGCGCCGTGCCTCGAAGTAGAGCCTATCGCCCTCGCAGTCGTACAGATAGATACTACTCTCATCAGTGTAGGTAGAGAAAGCGGAGAGCTCAAGGCGGGTATCGAGTGCAAGGCCGGAGGTCCCTCGCGCTGCTCCGATTGGTGTATAGCTCAACAGGATTGAGCCAAATGGCTCGAAGCCATAGTCAATGTATTCATGCGGATGTACGTCCAGGGGGTCGAACCCGGTGGAGATCGCACTCGCTGCCCCCAGTCTAAAGCCTGCTGTGATTCGCCCCGCGAATGCATAGTCACCATGGAGGTAGAATCGATTCTGCTCGAT